>NZ_NHZE01000010.1:0-93508 GCF_002207995.1 Pantoea sp. VS1 | reverse complement strand
ATGGTAACAGTCTCAGTCCAGGGCATAGTGAGTCTCCTCTGCTATGCCGTTTATAACTGTTACCCATGTGCCCGGTCTAAAGTGTTACCCATGTGCTCGGTTTGTACCTTCATGCGCACCTGGCGCATTAAAGCACCAGCCCCAGCCCATACAAAATCGCCGCTGAAATGACCCCGGCGATAATGTCATCGACCATAATGCCCATGCCGCCGTGCACGTTACGGTCGAACCAGCGAATCGGCCACGGCTTCCACATGTCGAAAATACGGAAAATCACAAAGCCGGCCAGCACCCATTGCCAGCTCATCGCCGGTATCGCCATCAGCGTAATCCACATGCCGATGAACTCATCCCACACGATGCTGCCATGGTCGTGCACGCCCATATCACGCGCGGTGCGGTGACACAGGTAGACACCCACGCTGATGCCAATCAGTACCAGCAGCGAATACAGCTGCAGCGGCAGCAGCGTCATCAGCCACCAGAAGGGAATGGCGGCAATCGAACCGGCGGTGCCGGGCATAATCGGGCTCAGGCCGCTGCCAAAACCGGTCGCCAGCAGGTGCCACGGATTGGCCATGCGCAGACGGCTTTTAGCCACATCTTTATTTAGCGTCAAAGTGATCAAATCCCTTGTGATGGAAACTGCGCGGCTTGCCGTTCTCCAGCAGCGTCAGCCCTTCTGCTTCCGGCGCGATCTGGCCGATGCAGGTATACGCCACGCCAAGATGCCCCAGCGCCACATCCAGTGCACCACGATTGACTTCCGGCACGGTAAAGCACAGCTCATAATCTTCCCCCCCGCTCAGCGCCCAGCGCAGCACCTGCTCCGGCTCAAAGTGATCGCGCAACGCGGCCGACAGCGGCAGCGCATCCAGATTGATGCGGGCACCGACGCGGCTGGTGGTGAGAATGTGGCCGAGATCGGAGATCAGACCATCGGACAGATCGATGGCTGATGTCGCCAGATTGCGCAGCGCCTGGCCCTGCAGCACGCGCGGCATCGGGCGCAGATGGCGCTTGATCAGCACTTCATGCACCGCCGGATCGTTCAGGCGATGATGGTGCTGCAGCAGCGACAGCCCAGCAGCGCTGTCGCCCAGCGTGCCGGTGACAAAAATCCAGTCACCCGGTTTGGCCCCGGCGCGCTTCAGCGCACGGCCGGCCGGCACCAGGCCATGAATGCCCAGCGTCAGGCTGAGCGGCCCGCGCGTGGTATCGCCGCCGATCAGCTGCATATCGTAATAATCCAGCAGCTCAAACAGGCTGTCGCTGAACGCGGCCAGCCAGGGTTCATCTACCTCAGGCAACGTCAACGCCAGCGTTAACCATGCCGGATCGGCGCCCATCGCCGCCAGGTCGCTCAGGTTAACCGCCAGCGCTTTGTAGCCGAGATCGGCCGGATGGATATCACGTAAGAAATGCACGCCCGCCACCAGCGTATCGGTGCTGATGGCCAGCGTCTGTTTTTCCGGCACGTTAAGTAACGCGCAGTCGTCACCAATTCCCTTCTCCACATCGCGGCGGGAGCTGGTGACGCGGTTAAAATAACGTGCGATCAGTTCGAATTCACCACAGGACATAAGTCAGGTCTCAATGAAAAAAGGCCGGTGAGCCGGCCTTTTTCACTTATTTTTTGTTCGGTCGAATTTGCGGAGCGGCTTTATCCAGCACGCCGTTAACAAATTTGTGGCTGTCTTCAGCACCAAACACTTTGGCCAGTTCGATACCTTCGTTGATCGCCACTTTGTACGGCACATCGTCACGCTTGCTCAGTTCATAGAGCGAAATGCGCAGGATGGCTTTTTCTACCTGGCCCAGCTCTTCCAGCTGGCGCGACAGGTAAGGCTTCATCAGGCCGTCCAGGAACGCGCTGTTGGTCGCCACACCGGCCAGCAGTTCGCGGAAATAGCTAATATCGACGTCTTTGACGTCTTGTTCCGCCAGAAACTGGTATTCCACATCGGCAATGTCGTTGTTAGACAACTGCCAGGAGTAAAGCGCCTGGACAGCGCACTCACGGGCGCGACGACGAGCAGCAGGTTTCACAAAATTCCCCTTACAAAAATCAGGCTTTGATGGCTTTCAATACGTTAATCATTTCAAGTGCGGTCAGGGCCGCTTCGGCGCCTTTGTTACCCGCTTTGGTGCCGGCGCGTTCAATCGCCTGCTCGATGTTTTCGGTGGTCAGGACGCCGAAGGTCACCGGAATTTCGCTGTTCATCGCTACGTGAGCGATGCCAGAGCTGGCTTCACCCGCCACGTATTCGAAGTGTGCGGTACCGCCACGGATCACCGTGCCCAGTGCAACGATCGCGTCGTGCTTGCCGGTTTTCGCCAGGGCGCGTGCCGCCAGCGGCAGCTCGTAAGCGCCCGGTACCCAGACCACGGTGATGTTTTCCGCTTTGACCTGGCCAATACGCTTCAGCGCGTCAACTGCACCGTCCAGCAGGCTGTCATTGATGAAATTGTTAAAACGCGCGATTACGATGGCAATCTTGGCATCAGGCGTGGCAACAGCAGCTTCGATAACTTTCATACATATCCTTTGGGTGTTTGTTTTATGGCCCCGCAGAAGGGGGCGGATTCTATCATACTCTTCGGCAACGCGCTCAGGCTTTTCCGTGCATGCTCAGCGTGGTGTCAGGGTCAGCCGTAAATCGTCGCCAACCTGACGCACATCGCTAAAATTCAGCGCTGGCGCATCGGCCAGCGTTTCCAGTCCCGGCAGCGCACACAGGCCGCGCGCGGCGTTACCCAGCAGTTTCGGCGCCAGATAAACGATCAGTTCATCCACCAGGCCGGCCTGCAGCAGCGCACCGGCCAGACCGGCACCGGCCTCGACCCACACGCTGTTGATCTGACGCTGACCGAGCAGCATCATCATCGCCACCAGATCGAGCTGCTCACCGCGCGGCGGCACCTCAATCTGACTCACGCCCGGCGGCCAGCTTTGTGCATTAGCCTCCGTGCGCATCAGCCAGGTTTCGCCGGGCTGAGCGATCAAACGATGCTGTGGCGTCACGCGCTGCTGACTGTCGATCACCACCCGCACCGGCTGACGCAGCTGGCTCTCATCCAGCTGCTGGCGCACGGTCTCGCTCAGTTCATCCCAGCGCACCGTCAGCGACGGATTGTCCGCCAGCACGGTGGCGCTGGTGGTAAGGATAGCTGAACTGCGGGCACGTAAACGTTGCACATCGCGCCTTGCCGCTGCGGAAGTGATCCACTGGCTTTCGCCGCTGGCCATGGCGGTACGGCCATCCAGCGAGGCGCCCAGTTTGAGCTGAATCCACGGAAAACCGGTACGCATGCGTTTGAGAAAACCGCGATTAAGCGCTTCCGCTTCGTTCATCATCAGGCCGTGACTCACGTCGATGCCGGCCTGCTGTAAACGATACAAGCCGCGCCCGGCCACCTGCGGATTAGGATCCTGCATCGCCGCGACCACCCGGCTGACGCCGGCGGCAATCAGCGCATCGCAGCACGGCGGCGTCCGACCGTGATGGCTGCAGGGTTCCAGCGTGACATATGCGGTAGCACCGCGTGCGTGGTCACCCGCCATGCGCAGCGCGTGCACTTCCGCGTGCGGTTCACCGGCGCGCTGATGCCAGCCTTCGCCCACGATCTCGCCGTCGCGCACGATAACGCAGCCGACGTTAGGATTCGGGGTGGTGGTATATTGTCCGCGCCGCGCCAGTTCCAGCGCGCGCGCCATGTAGTGCGCATCGGTCATGAATTAATCCTGTAAGCGGGCGATCTCTTCGCCAAAATCACGAATATCTTCAAAACTGCGGTACACCGATGCGAAGCGAATATAAGCAACTTTATCCAGCTTCTTCAGCTCTTCCATCACCAGGTTACCAATCAGCTTGCTGGGAATTTCACGTTCGCCGGTGGCGCGCAGCTGGGTTTTTATGTGATTGACCGCATTGTCGACGGCATCCGCGCTCACCGGACGCTTCTCCAGCGCCTTCATCATGCCGCTGGCCAGCTTATCTTCGTTAAAGGGTTCGCGCACGTCGTTGCTTTTCACCACGCGCGGCATTACCAGCTCGGCCACTTCAAAGGTGGTAAAACGCTCATGGCACACCAGGCACTGGCGGCGGCGGCGCACTGAGGAGCCTTCACTAACCAGACGTGAATCAATCACTTTGGTGTCCACAGCGGAGCAGAATGGGCAATGCATGACGTTTCCTGTCGCGAGAATTGGGGGCAGATAGTGTAGCGCGTTCCCGGTTGCAACAAAATACAGGGCGCAGAATCGCCACCTGGCTCACAGCGACGCCTGACGGTTACAGCAAACCGTGAAAAGTTACTAAGCTTAGAGAGCCAATCCGGCTTAATGACAGGAGGATGTATGGGTTTATTCAATTTCGTCAAAGAAGCGGGTGAAAAACTGTGGGATGCGGTGTCAGGCGGCGATGACCAGAGCAAAAAGCTGCAGGAGCACATTAATCAACTCGGCCTGCCCGACAGCGATAAAGTGAAAGTCGATGTCCAGGGCGATACCGTGAAGGTCAGCGGTGACGGTATCTCGCAGGAGTTGAAAGAGAAGATTCTGGTGGCGGCGGGTAACGTGGCCGGCATCACCAAAGTGGAAGATAACGTCACCACCAGTGACAGCGCCACGCAGGCCGAATTCTACACGGTGAAAAAAGGCGATACCCTGAGCGCTATCTCGAAGCAGGTGTACGGCACGCCGAACGAATACAACAAGATCTTTGAAGCGAACAAGCCAATGCTGACGCATCCTGATAAGATCTATCCCGGCCAGGTTTTACGTATCCCTAAATAACCGGAAGGACATTGCATGACGTTCAGGATGATTTGGGTGCCGGCAGCGCTTGCTGCGCTGGTGCTCAGTGGTTGCAGCTCCACCCCCGCTTCACCTCAGGTCAAAGCGCTGCATCAGGAAGTGAGCCAGCTCAACCAGCAGATGCGCAAACTGACCAGTCAGGCCAGCGCGCTGGAGATTCAGGGGCAGCTCAACAGCCAGTCGACGCAGGGCGCATGGTTACTCCCGCAGGCGAATACGCCGGTAGAGCTGCAGACGCAGCTGGGTAAACTGCGCCTGTCGCTGTCGCACGTTGAGGGGGAAGCCAGCGGCAGCCGCGCTAACCTGAATATCCGTGCAACCGATGATAAGCCGGTGCCGGCACTCAGCGCCCGCGTGGTATGGGGCGAAATCGATCCCGCCAGCGGCAAGCCGCTGAACGCCGACAGCCTGAGCCAGACCATTACCGTGCCCGCCAGTCTGATGCCGCGCAGTTCGGTCAGCGTACCGCTGCGCCTCAGCGGGCTGGCACCGGGTCAGCTCGGCTACGTGCGTGTGCATGATGTGCAGGCGGTGACGGACGCCAGCACGGTCGTTGCAGGCCAGTAATTCTGGCGTCAGGCATAAAAAAAACGGGCTGCACTCAGGCAGCCCGTTTCATTTCTCCGGCACAATTACGGCAGAATCGAAGGCTGATCGGCGCCCTCTTTCTCTACTTTCTGCACCAGCATGTGTTCACGCTTCATGCCCAGCTTCAGCGCCAGCGCGGACGACACGTAGATCGACGAAATGGTACCGATGGTGACACCGATCAGCATGGTCAGCGAGAAGCCTTTCAGCAGCGCGCCACCAAAGATGAACAGGATCAGGATCATCGCCAGCGTGGTGATCGAGGTGATCAACGTACGGCTCAGCGTCTGGGTCAGCGACACGTTAGTGATATCGTAAGAAGAACCGCGACGGATTTTGCGGAAGTTCTCACGAATACGGTCGGAAACCACGATCTTATCGTTGAGCGAGTAACCAATCACCGACATCAGCGACGCCACAATCGTCAGATCGATCTCAATGTGGAACAGCGACAGAATGCCGCAGGTGATGATCACGTCGTGCGCCAGCGCCAGCACGGTGCCCAGCGCCAGACGCCACTCAAAGCGAAAGCCGATGTAGATCAGAATCGCAATCAGCGCCGACAGCAGCGCCATCGCCCCGGCCTGCGCCAGATCGCTGCCCACGCTCGGGCCCACGAACTCAATTCGCTTCACGGTCGCGTTTTGCTGCGTCGTCTGGTTGATCGAGGCAACCACTTTATTGCCCAGCTCCTGGCCTGCATTGCCGGTGGTCGGTGGCATACGCACCATCACATCACGGCTGCTGCCAAAGTTCTGTACCAGCGGCTCCTCAAAGCCTGCCTTCACCAGCCCGTCACGCAGCGCATCCAGATCCGCCGGCTTCTCGAGGTTGATCTCAATCACCGTCCCGCCGGTGAAATCGAGCCCCCAGTTAAAGCCGCGCACACCGATAATGGCGATGGACGCCACAATCAGCAGGCCGGAGATGATAAAGGCCAGCGTGTCCCAGCGCATAAAGTCGACGACTTTACGCCCATGGTTCAGCTGTTCAATACTATATTCCTGTGCCACAACGCACTCCTCAGATAGACAGCTTATTGATGCGTTTGCCGCCGTACACCAGGTTAACGATGGCACGGGTGCCGACGATAGCGGTGAACATGGAAGTCGCGATACCGATAGCCGTGGTAATCGCAAACCCTTTGATCGAGCCGGTACCGACCGCATAAAGAATGATAACTTTAATCAGCGTGGTGACGTTGGCGTCGACGATACTGGAGAAGGCGCCTTTATAGCCTTCATGAATCGCCTGCTGTACCGAGCGTCCGTTACGCAGTTCTTCTTTAATACGTTCGTTAATCAACACGTTAGCATCCACCGCCACCGCCAGCGTCAGCACGATACCGGCAATGCCCGGCATGGTGAGCGTGGCGCCCGGTAACAATGACATGATGCCGACAATCAGCACCAGGTTGCACAACAGTGCGCTGGTCGCAATCAGACCAAACTTCTTGTAGAACACCACCATAAAGATGATGGAGGCAATCAGACCCCACAGACAGGCTTCGAGACCCTGCGTGATGTTCTGCTGGCCCATGGTTGGACCGATGGTCCGCTCTTCCACAATCTGGATTGGCGCAATCAGCGCACCGGCACGCAGCAGCAGCGACAGCTGACGCGCTTCGTTCGGGTTGCTGATACCTGTAATACGGAAGCTGTTGCCGAGGCGCGACTGAATGTTCGCCACGTTAATCACTTCTTCCTGCTTCACCAGAATCGCACGACCGTTCGCATCTTTCTTACCGCTGTCCTTGTACTCCACAAACAGGGTCGCCATCGGCTTGCCGATGTTGTCCTTGGTGAAGTTGGACATGATGTTACCGCCGGCGCCATCAAGCGAGATATTTACCTGCGGCTGGTTGTACTCATCCATGCTGGACGTCGAGTCGGTGATGTGGTCACCGGTGAGAATCACGCGCTTGTACAGCACCACCGGCTGACCTTCACGCGTCTTTTTCACTTCCGAGTCACCCGGCACGCGGCCGCTGGCGGCTGCGCTCGGATCCACCGAGGTGTTGACCAGGCGGAACTCCAGCGTTGCGGTAGCACCCAGAATCTCTTTAGCACGCGCGGTATCCTGGATACCCGGCAGCTCAACCACGATGCGGTCAGCGCCCTGACGCTGTACCAGCGGCTCAGCTACACCCAGCTGGTTCACACGGTTACGCAGGATGTTAATGTTCTGCTGCACCGCATATTCGCGCGCTTCACTCAGACGCGCATCGGCCATCACCGCACGCAGCGTGTCGCTGCCAGCGCTGGTGATCACCAGGTCGCGATGGCGCGGCGTCAGATAGCTGATGGCCGCATCACGGCTGGCGCCGTCGCGGAAGCGTATTTCGGTGCCGTAGTTAGCGATTTTGCTAACGTTGGTGTAAGGGATATTTTTTTCGCGCAGATCGCTGCGCAGGCCATCAGCATTCTGCTCCTGCAGCTTGCCGAGGGCAGTATCCATGTCGACTTCCATCAGGAAGTGCACGCCGCCGCGCAGATCGAGGCCGAGTTTCATCGGTTCAGCGGCCAGCATGGTCAGCCAGCGCGGTGTGGCAGGGGCCAGGTTGAGCGCCACGACGAAATCTTCGCCCAGCGCATTGGTGATGGCTTCACGCGCGCGTAGCTGAATATCCGTGTTAGCGAAACGGGCCAGAATGGCACCATTTTCCAGCGCGAGGGATTTGCTCTGGATATTGTCTTGTTTTAATACGGTCTGGATCTGATCCAACGTTTGCTCACTGGCGGCGCCACCGCGCGCACCAGTGATCTGAACGGCCGGATCCTCACCATAAAGGTTAGGAAGCGCATACAGCAGGCCGACGAGAATCACGACGACCAGCATGATGTACTTCCACAAAGGATAACGGTTTAACACGGCAGTTCCCTTCGGGAAGAATAAATTACAGCGCCTTCATTGTACCTTTCGGCAGAACGGCGGCCACGAAATCACGTTTAATCACTACTTCAGTGGTGTCGTTCAGGGCGATAGCGATGTAGCCGGTTTCAGCCACTTTCGTTACGCGGCCCACCAGGCCACCGTTGGTCAGCACTTCATCACCTTTGGAGATGGAATCCATCAGCTTTTTGTGATCTTTGGCGCGCTTCTGCTGTGGACGCAGGATCATGAAGTAGAAAATCAGACCAAAAACCACCAGCATGATCACCAGAGAATACGGACTTCCCTGAGACGGAGCGCCAGCTGCGGCCACGGCGTCAGAAATGAAAAAGCTCATTAAATTTCCCTCATTGATAGAATTATCAGACGTTTAACGGTGGAACCGCTTTGCCCGTCCGTTGGTAGAACTCGCTAACAAAGTGCTCTAATTTACCCTCTTCGATGGCCTGGCGTAAACCCGCCATCAGACGCTGGTAATAGCGCAGATTGTGGATGGTGTTCAGACGTGCGCCCAGTATTTCGTTACAGCGATCAAGATGATGCAAGTAGGCACGCGTGTAATTGCGACAGGTGTAACAATCACACTCCGCATCCAGCGGCGCGGTGTCATCTTTGTATTTCGCATTGCGGATTTTCACCACGCCATCGGTGACGAACAGATGGCCATTGCGCGCGTTACGCGTTGGCATAACGCAGTCAAACATATCGATACCGCGGCGAACGCCTTCCACCAGATCTTCCGGTTTGCCGACGCCCATCAAATAACGCGGTTTGTCTTGCGGAATTTGCGGACAGACGTGTTCCAGGATGCGGTGCATGTCCTCTTTCGGTTCACCCACCGCCAGGCCGCCCACAGCGTACCCATCAAAGCCAATCTCTACCAGACCTTTAACCGAGACATCACGTAAATCTTCGTAAACCCCGCCCTGAATAATGCCAAACAGCGCATTTTTGTTACCGAGCGCGTCAAAGCGGTCGCGGCTGCGCTGCGCCCAGCGCAGTGACATCTCCATCGAGCGTTTAGCGTAATCCCAGTCCGCCGGATACGGCGTACATTCGTCGAAAATCATCACGATATCGGAGCCGAGATCGTACTGAATCTCCATCGATTTTTCCGGGTCGAGGAAAATCGGGTCGCCGTTGATCGGGTTGCGGAAATGCACGCCGGCTTCAGTGATCTTACGGATATCGCCGAGGCTGAACACCTGGAAGCCGCCGGAGTCGGTCAGGATCGGTCCCTGCCAGTGCATGAAATCGTGCAGGTCGCCGTGCAGTTTCATGATCTCCTGCCCCGGGCGTAGCCACAGGTGAAAAGTGTTGCCCAGCAGGATCTGCGCGCCGGTCTCTTTCACTTCTTCCGGCGTCATGCCTTTGACGGTGCCGTAGGTGCCGACCGGCATAAACGCCGGGGTTTCCACGACGCCGCGATCAAAGACCAGACGGCCACGGCGCGCGCGCCCGTCGGTGGTATCTAATTCAAATTTCACATTGACCTCTTTCGATAATCAGAGAAACAGTCTGATTACTCAGCCACCAACAATTTCGTCGGGAGCCTGTGGATTACGGGTGATGTACATCGCATCCCCGTAGCTAAAGAAACGGTACTGCTCCGCCACCGCGCTCTGATAAGCCGCCATGGTGTGTTGATAACCGGCAAACGCCGAGACCAGCATAATCAGCGTCGATTCCGGCAGGTGGAAGTTGGTGATCAGCGCATCAATCACCTGGTAGTGATAGCCCGGATAGATAAAGATCTGCGTGTCATCGAAAAACGGCGCGATCAGCCCATCCTGGCAGGCCTGCGCTGCGCTCTCCAGCGATCGCACCGAGGTGGTGCCCACCGCCACCACTTTGTTACCGCGCGCTTTGCACGCCAGCACCGCGTCCACCACGTCCTGCGGCACTTCGGCATATTCAGAGTGCATGATGTGATCGTTGATGTTCTCTACGCGCACCGGCTGGAAGGTGCCAGCGCCGACGTGCAGCGTCACAAACGCCATCTCCACGCCTTTCGCCTTCAGCGCCGCCAGCAGTGGCTCATCGAAGTGCAGACCGGCGGTCGGCGCTGCCACCGCGCCGGGGCGCGCGCTGTAGACCGTCTGGTACAGCTCGCGGTCAGCTTCCTCATCCGGACGATCGATGTAAGGCGGCAGCGGCATATGGCCGACGCTGTTCAGGATATCCAGCACCGCGCGATCGTCCGCAAACTCGATTTCGAACAGCGCATCGTGGCGCGCCACCATGGTGGCTTTGACGCTTTCGTCGTCGCCCAGCAGTAATTCGGCACCCGGCTTCGGCGCTTTGGAGGCGCGCACGTGCGCCAGCACGCGTTTGTCATCCAGCATGCGCTCAACCAGCATCTCAATTTTGCCGCCGCTGGCTTTACGGCCATAGACGCGCGCCGGAATCACCCGGGTATTATTGAACACCAGCAGATCGCCCGGATTGAGCTTATCCAGCACATCAGTAAACACGCCATGGTTCAGCGCCCCGCTCGGGCCATCCAGCGACAGCAGACGACATCCGCTGCGCTGCGCCTGCGGATAGTGGGCGATCAAAGATTCCGGTAATTCAAAGGCAAAATCGGCTACACGCATGCATCACTTCTTCAGGACTCAAAAAACAGGCGGCATAGTTTAGCGGAAAAGTGGGCAATTCTGAACAACTGGCTGCGCCGGTGTGATTCTGCCTATAATGCGCCATGAACTTTCTTGCTCACCTTCACCTTGCAACCCTGGCCGACAGCTCACTGCTGGGTAATCTGCTAGCCGATTTTGTGCGCGGCAACGTTGAGGCGCAGTGGCCGCAGCCGGTGGTGGCCGGTATTGCCCTGCACCGGCGTATTGATGTGCTGACCGATAACCTGCCGGAAGTGCGCAGCGCGCGGCAGCTGTTCCGCGCCGAAACGCGTCGCGTCGCGCCCATCACCCTCGACGTGATCTGGGACCACTTCCTGGCGCGCCACTGGGATCAGCTGCATCCGGCGCAGTCGCTGTCTGCTTTTAGCGCCGCTGCCGAGCGCGACATTGTGCCGCAACTGCCCGGCACGCCGACCGATTTTATCGAGCTCAACGCGGTAATGTGGCGCGAACGCTGGTTTGAACACTATGCTGACCCGGCGCGGCTGGCGCGCGTGCTAAGCGGCATGGCGCATCGCCGGCCACGGCTGGCGGCGCTGCGCGACTCCTATCAGGATTTTGTCGACCACTACACCCAGCTCGAACCGCTGTTTTTCCAGTTCTATCCACGCCTGATGGCCGCCGCGCGCGCCCGGCAGCTGTGAAGCACAATTTGCCGCTGCCCCGCATTGCCTCCCCTTGCCAGCCGCAGCCATCTGCGGCTTAATGAAGCCTTGCTTAACTTTTGTTAAGCCAGTCACACAGCCATGGCGCTTTATCCGGCGTGGTTCGCCACGTCGATTGCCAGTGAATGATAAGAGGGAAAAATGTCATCAGCTACGCTAACCGAATTAGATGCCCGTTATCACTATGCCTGTGAGGTGGCGAAAACCGCCGCCAGCCGCGCGCTGGCGTGGTATCAGCAGCGCCATCAGCTGGTGGTGGAGCACAAGAAGGATTTGCAGGATGTGGTCAGCGAGGCGGATCGCAACGTTGAGCTGCTGGTAAAACACCTGATTCATGAGCGTTTTCCTGACGATGCGGTGCTGGGTGAAGAGAGCGGCGGTGACGTCAGCGGCGCGCGCTTTATCTGGGTCATCGATCCGATTGACGGCACCAGCAGCTTTCTTAACGGCCTGCACAACTGGTGCGTCTCGCTGGCGATTGTCTGTGACAATCAGCCGGTGATTGGCGTAGTCAGCGATCCTAATCATCAGGAAACCTTCCACGCCTGCCGCGGCAAAGGTGCCTGGGTGAATGACAAGCGCATTCAGGCACACAGCGCGCAGCGGCTCGATCAGGGGCTGCTGGGCCTCAGCAGCTCGAACAGCCAGCCGATTGAACCGCTGACCACCTTTATCAGCCAGCTGCTGGCGCAGGGCGGCATGTTTATCCGCAATGGTTCCGGTGCGCTGATGAGCGCCTGGGCGGCGGCCGGCCGGCTGATTGGCTATTACGAAGCGCATATGAATCCGTGGGATGGCCTGCCCGGCATTGTGCTGATGCGCGAAGCGGGCGGCGTCACCAACGATTATCTCAGCCACCATGGCCTGCAACAGGGTAATCCGGTGCTGCTGGCCAACGCGGTGCTCTATCCGCAGCTCAAAGCGCTACTGCCGGCACAGCCAACGCTATGACACGTCTGCTGCTGAGCGCGCTGCTGGCTTTGCTGGCGCTCACCGCGCAGGCGCAGCCGCGCTACCAGCTGGAAAAAGTGGTAGAGATCAGCCGTCACGGCGTGCGTCCTCCCACCGCAGGTAATCGTACGGAAATCGAAGCCGCCACCCAGCGCGCCTGGCCGCGCTGGCGCAGCGCCGACGGCGAACTCACCGCACACGGTTATGCAGCGGTCGTGAATAAAGGTCGCTGGCAGGGTGAACACTATCGCCAGCTCGGCCTGCTGCGTGCCGGCTGTCCCGATGCCGGGCAAATCTACGTGCGCGCCAGTCCGCTGCAGCGCACCCGCGCCACGGCGCAGGCACTGCTGCAGGGCGCCTTTCCTGGCTGCGATGTGGCAGTTCATCACGTCGCGGGGACGGTCGATCCGCTGTTTCAGAGCGAAAAACTGCCGTTCGGCCAAACCGATGCTGCCACGGAGCGGGCAGCGGTCGCGGCGCGCGCCGGCGATCTCGCCGCACTGCAGCAGCGTTTACAGCCCGCCGTGCAGCAGCTCAGGCAGGCGGTATGCGCGGCAGATTGCCCGTTCTTCGATCGCCCCTGGCAGCTGAAGCAGAGTAAAAGCGGCCATACCTACGTGCAGGGTCTCAGCGTGCTGGCCAGCATGGCCGAAACCTTACGGCTCGGCTGGAGCGAAAATCTGCCGTTCAGCCAGCTGGCGTGGGGCAACATCACCCGGGCGCAGCAGATTAGCGTCCTGCTGCCGCTGCTGACCGCCAATTACGATCTGAGTAATGATGTGCCGTATATCGCGCAAAAGCGTGCGTCGATTCTGCTGGACGCGGTGGTGCGCAACCTGCAGGACGATGCAGCGACGCCCTCCACCCGCTGGCTGCTGCTGGTGGCACACGACACCAATATCGCCATGCTGCGCACGCTGATCGGCTTCAGCTGGCAACTGCCCGGCTACGCGCGCGGTAATATTCCGCCCGGCAGCAGCCTGGTGTTTGAGCGCTGGCGCGATAACCAGACGCAGACGCTGCTGTTGCGCGTCTATTTTCAGGCGCAAAGTCTGGATGCGCTGCGCCAGCTAACGCCGATCGATCGGCAGCACCCGCTGCTGCGCCAGGAGTGGCATCAGCAAAACTGTCGCCAGACGGCAGTGGGCACGCTGTGTCCTTATCAATCGACGCTTGAGCACTGGCGCACCACCATTGATCAGCGTGCGGTAATCCCCGTGGACTATCCCTGATGCCAGCCGCCGGGTTAAGCCAGACAGATTACGCCGGCTTATTCCTGCAGCGAAATTACAGCAATAAACTGCAAGCTGGCAGGCACGGTTATCTGAGACTTTTCTTTTTTTTCCCTTAAAAGCGTTAGCGCTGAAAAACTGCGATATGCTGCACGGGTCAATCATCCCTTAGTAATACCTTTCTCTTTTTACATTTTTCGGCGACAGGATGCGCCGAGCTATTTTTACCCGCAGTAATAAAATCGCAAATTAACATTGAATAACTGGGATCCTGTTATGTCTGTACCTGTCTCGCTGCGCTATCGTCCGGATATCGATGGTCTGCGCGCTGTCGCCATTATATTGGTTGTGCTGTTTCACTGCGGCGTCAGCGCCGTGCCGGGCGGCTTTATTGGCGTCGATATATTTTTTGTTATTTCCGGCTTTTTAATTGGCGGTATTATCAGTAAAGAAATTACCGCCGGCACCTTCTCATTTTATCAGTTTTATTTACGCCGCATCCGGCGTATTGCGCCCGCACTGTTTTTTATGCTGATGGTATTGCTGCTGCTCGGTTATCTGCTGTTATCACCGCTGGAATTAAGCCAGCTGGCAAAATACAGCATGGCGGTGTTTCTCTCGGTGCCCAATATGCTGTTACTGAAGAGTGGCGACTATTTCAGTGCGGATGCCGATCTCAATCCGCTGCTGATGACCTGGTCGCTGGGCATTGAGGAGCAGTTCTATATCGTGCTGCCGTTTGTTCTGCTGCTGGCCGTGCGGCTGCGGCGCACAATGACCGGCGTGGTGCTACTGCTCAGCCTGCTGTCGCTGGCCGGCTGCCTGTGGTTAACGCCCCTCTCCAGCACTCAGGCGTTTTATCTGCTGCCAACCCGCGCCTGGGAGCTGGGTGCCGGCGTGCTGCTGGCGCTGTGGCAACCCCGCCCCGTCACCGGCTGGCTGGCCAGCCTCTGTCATCTTGCTGGCTGGCTGCTGATCATCGGTGCCACGCTGTTACTCAGCCATAGCGATCGCTTCCCTGGCTGGCTGGCGCTGCTACCGGTGCTGGCGGCCTGTCTGATGATCGGTGCACGCAGCCCGCTCAATCAGCGGCTGCTGGAGAACGCGCCGATGCGCTTCATCGGCAAAATTTCCTACTCGTGGTATCTGTGGCACTGGCCGCTGCTCAGTCTGGCGCGCATCTGCAGCGATCGGCCGCTCAGCATCTGGCAGGCGTTGAGCATCTGTGCCGTGGCGCTGGTCATCGCCTGGCTCTCCTGGCGCTTCGTCGAACAGCCATTCCGTCGGGCGCGCAGCGGTACGCGCTGGCTGATCCCCGGCTACTGCGCTTCGTCGCTGCTGGCAGCCGGTGCCATGGTGCTGCTGTGGCAGAGCGGTGGCCTGAAATCGCGCGTCAGTGAAGCGGTGATGCTCGGCGACGAATGGAAAGTCGCCGCCCAGCGCGATCCCTGCCTGCTGGATTACGGCGCCACGCGGCCCGCCCGCGATGCGCAGTGCCAGCCGCAGAGTGACACACCGGCGATAGCGCTGATTGGCGACAGCCATGCCGCCGCGCTGGCGGCCAACGTCGCCGATTACGCCCGGCGGCAGCAGAAACCGCTGTTTCAGCTGACCAAAGCCTCCTGCCCTTTCCTGCTTGACGCCACGCGCGCGATGCCGCAAAAACCGCAGCATGCACAGCAGTGCCTCGATTTTAATCAGCGGGTTCTGCCGATCATCCTGAGCGATAAAATAGACGAAGTGGTGATCAGCGCGTTCTGGGCGGCGGGCCTCAGTGCGCAGCCGGACAGCGGATTCCGCAGTCTCCGCGATCCGGCGCAGGACAATCTGCAGGCGCTGAAAAGCGGGCTGGATACCGTGGTGGCGCAGCTGCTGGCGGCGGGGAAAAAGATCACCCTCATAGACGATGTGCCGACCATCACGCTCGATCCGCTGCGCTACAGCCATAACCGCAATATGCCGCTGCGCCGCAGCCTGAATAGCTGGCTCAGCGCGCAGGATGGCGCGGCGCTGGCGGCGGAACGCACGCAGCAGTTGCAGATGCCAAACGCATCGGTGGCAAATCTGTTAAAGGACTATCAGCAGCGCGGCGTGCGCGTGTTGTCACTGCAGGAGACGTTGTGTAATGCGCAGGGTTGTCTGGTCACTCATCAGGGCATGCCGCTCTGGTACGACAATAATCACCTGAATCCGTACGGCGGAGAGATGGCGCTGGGGAAAAACTGGTAATGCACAGCGGGCGAAGTCTCGCTTCGCCCGCTGTAAAGTTACTTACGCTTTACGTTTCTTCGCCAGCGGCCACGCCAGCAGCAGCAGAACAATCCACGCAAACCCGACGTACAGCGAGATACGCGTATCCGGGAAGTAGCCAATCAGCGCGATGATAAAGGCAAGGAACAGCACCCCCACCCACGCCGTAGCGCTGCCGCCCGGCAGAGCAAACTGCAGCTTACCGGCCTGCTCTTTGCCGATTTTATGGCGGAACGCGATCTGCGACAGCAGAATCATAATCCACACCCACACGGTGGCAAACGTCGCCAGCGAGGCAATCACCAGGAACACTTTTTCCGGCATCAGATAGTTGAGGTACACCGCCACCAGCATGGCAAGCATCATCACCAGCACCGTGACCCACGGAATGCCGCGATTCGACACCTTCATAAACATCTTCGGCGCATGTCCCTGCTGCGCCATACCGTGCAGCATGCGGCCGACGCCAAACACATCGCTGTTAATCGCCGACAGCGAGGCAGTCAGCACCACAAAGTTCAGAATGGAGGCGGCGGCGGCGATGCCAAGGTGCTGGAAAGTCAGCACGAACGGGCTGCCTGCGGTACCGACCTGGTTCCAGGGATAGATCGACATGATCACAAACAGCGTGCCGACATAGAACACCAGAATGCGCAGCGGTACGGAGTTGATGGCGCGCGGGATCGATTTCGCCGGATCTTTGGCTTCGCCGGCGGTGATACCAATAATCTCAATGCCGCCGTAGGCGAACATCACCATCTGCAGCGACAGCAGCATGCCGACGATACCGTGAGCAAAGAAGCCGCCGTTGGTCCACAGATTATGGATGCCGGTAGGCTGACCGCCGTTGCCGATGCCCCAGAAAATCATGCCGAAACCGGCCACGATCATGATGATGATGGTGGCGACTTTGAAGAAGGAGAACCAGAACTCCACTTCGCCAAACACCTTCACGCTCATCAGGTTGATGGCACCGATGATCAGCACCACCGACAGCACCCAAATCCAGTGCGGCACCTCCGGGAACCACACGCCCATGTAGATACCAAAAGCCGTGACGTCGGCGATCGCCACAATCAGGATTTCAAAGCAGTACGTCCAGCCGGTGATATAGCCCGCCAGCGGTCCGAGGTAATCCTGCGCGTAGCGTGAAAACGAGCTGGCCTGCGGATTGTTAACCGACATCTCGCCCAGCGCGCGCATGATGATATACGCCACGGCGCCGCCGATGATGTAGGCCAGCAGTACGCTGGGGCCTGCCATTTTGATGGCATCTGCCGAGCCGTAAAACAGCCCGGTGCCGATCGCCGATCCCAGCGCCATAAAACGGATGTGGCGCGTGCTCAGTCCGCGTTTGAGCTTATTGGTTTCTTGCATAACAAACAGTACCTGTGGAAATGAAAAAACCACGGGCAAGCCCGTGGTCGGAATTAACAGCGATGTCGCTTACTGGTGAACGGCAACCTGCTCACGCCCTTTCACCCGGTCAACTACCGCAGCAATCACCAGCATCGCCAGCGACGGCGGCAGCCAGGAGAGTCCCTGATCGGCCAGCGGCAGATGCTGGCTAAACAGCGGCAGCGCATCTTTAAAGCTGGTGGTTTTGATGGCATCGACGATACCAAACAGCAGGCTGATCAGCATGGTTGGCGCAATGATGCGCGTGCTGCGATTCCACCAGCTCAGGGTAAAGCTCAGTACCACCAGTACGATGCACGGCGGATAGATAGCCGTCAGCACCGGAATCGAAATCTGAATCAGGTGGCTGAGACCGAGGTTCGACACCAGCATGGCGAACAGGCCGAGAATAAACACCAGCGCTTTATACGACAACGGCAGGTATTGCGCAAAGAATTCTGCGCAGGCGCAGGTCAGGCCCACCGCCGTAACCATACAGGCGACGAAAATCAGCGCGGCGAGGAAGACACTGCCCATGCCGCCGAAGGTCTGCTGCACGTAAGCATGCAGAATCGAGGCGCCGTTGGCGTTCTGATCGACAATCGCGCCGCTGCCGGAGCCCAGCTTGAACAGGCTGAGGTACACCAGCGTCAGGCCAACACCGGCGATCACGCCGGCCAGCATGGTATAGCGGGTCAGCAGTTTGCTGTCTTCCACGCCACGTGAACGCGCCGCATTAACGATGACGATACCGAACACCAGCGCGCCGAGCGTATCCATGGTCAGATAGCCGTTCACGAAACCGCTGGAAAAGGCCGCACGCTGGTAGTCGGCGGTAGCCGGCGAAATGCCGCCAGCCGGCCACAGCAGCGCCGCGACGCCCAGAATGGTCAGCGCGACAATTTTCAGCGGCGCGAGGAAGTGGCCGACGGTGTCCAGCAGCTTGCCCGGATAGAGCGAAATGCCAATCACCAGTGCGAAGTACACCAGGCTATAGATAAACAGCGGCAGCGGGCCGTCGCCGGTCAGCGGCGCAATCCCGACTTCAAATGAAACGGTCGCGGTGCGCGGCGTGGCAAACAGCGGGCCGACGGCGAGATAGCACACGGTGGCGAGCAGCAGACCGGCCGCTTTACCAATCGGTGAACTGAGCGCGTCAATACCGCCGCCGACGCGCGCCAGCGCGATCACGGTCATCACCGGTAAACCAACCGCGGTGATCAGGAAGCCGAAGGCGGCAATCCAGACATGTTCACCAGACTGAATACCGACCATAGGCGGGAAAATGATGTTTCCTGCGCCAACGAACAGGGCAAAGGTCATGAAGCCCAGCGCCAGGATATCCCTGGAGGTTAAACGATGTGTCATAAACTTCTGTACTGCCTGTAGCTGATGTTGCGGTGGAAGTTGGGTTTGTGTTGTCCCCTGAATGCGCGAAAACAATGGCTTAACTGGCCTGACCAGTGCGTTATGCGGGCCGAATCGGTACAGCGCAGGTGATTTAAACTGCTTTTCTTCTGTTCACAGAGGGATGAATCGACAACGGCGCAAATTAAAACGTTTATAGCGAAGAAAGGCAATACGGGATCGGAAAACCAGAAGGATATAACAGGAAAGCGTCAGAATGCAGTGGATAAGCAGGAAATAGTCGGAAAACACCTGAGATGATTTGCTTAAAGTTTCTGCAAAGCGGGCGATCTCCTTGCAGAAACCGCCGCAGGGATGCACAAAAGGCGCGCTTTACGCGCCTGTTTGCACAACTTTACAGCATCACCACACCTGTTGTGCGATGTCGACAACCAGACGAATCTTCTGCCACTGCTGCGCTTCGGTCAGGCTGTTGCCCTCTTCCGTTGACGCAAAGCCGCACTGCGGGCTGAGGCAAATCTGGTCGAGGCTGACAAACTGCGCCGCTTCCTGCAGGCGCGCCTTCACCTGTGCAGCGTCTTCCAGCTCGCCGGTTTTGGTGGTAATCAGCCCTAATACCACCTGCTGATGACCCGGTTTGATGAAACGCAGCGGCTCAAAGCCACCGGAGCGCTCATTATCGTACTCGAGGAAAAACGCGTCGATGTTCACGCTGCCAAACAGAATTTCCGCCACCGGCTCGTAGCCGCCTTCCGAGATCCAGGTCGAGCGGAAGTTACCGCGACACACGTGCAGGCCGACGGTGAGATCCGCCGGTTTATCTTCCAGCGCGCGATTCAGCACCTGCGCATAAATGTGCGCCAGCTGTTGCGGATCTTCACCGCGCTCGCGGATTTGCTGCTGCTGATCGCCTGAACACAGGTACGCCCACACGGTGTCATCCAGCTGCAGATAGCGGCAGCCAGCGTCGTAAAACGCCTTGATCGCCTCTTTGTAAGTCTGTGCCAGATCGGCGAAGTACTGCTCCAGATCCGGATACACCGTGGCATCAATCACTTTACGGCCGCCGCGGAAGTGCAGCACGCTCGGGCTGGGAATGGTCATTTTCGCCACCGCATCGCCGGCCACGCTTTGCAGGAAGCGGAAATGGTCCAGCATCGGATGCTGCGGGTTAAAAGCGACTTTGCCGGTGACCTTCACGCCGTGCGCTTTGGTCTGCACGCCGTTGAACTGAATGCCCTGATCGGCCTCGAACAGCTCGACGCCGTGCAGATGGCCTAAGAAATCAAAGTGCCACCAGGCGCGGCGGAATTCACCGTCGGTCACCACCTGCAGACCGCTGGCGCGCTGCTGCTCCACCACCTGGCGAATCGCATCGTCTTCTAGCTGACGCAGCTGGTCGGCGCTGAGGGTGCCACTGGCGAACTGCTCGCGTGCCTGCTTAATGGCAGTGGGACGCAGAAAACTGCCGACGGTATCGGCGCGGAACGGGGCGGTGTTGCGTTGCATATTCACTCCTGCACTGGCGCATAATTGCGTCAGGGTATAATTGCGTACGGTTATTTTTGGCCATCTGGATGGCTATATGTCCATAAGAGTGACATGCCGCCCTGCCGGCGGCAATAGAAGAAAATTCAGGGGACGTGAAAAAAATTCATGATCGGTCAGCGAGAATTAGTTTTGCGCAATCGCCGCGCGCGCCTGCGCGATCTGGCTGTCGGACAGCGGCAGGTAGCCGGCCTCCGTTACGCGGCGCTGGCCCTGCGCAGAGAGCACCTGCTGCAGAAAGGCGGCGACCAGCGGCGGCAGCGGTTTGCCGGGCGCCTTGTTAACGTAGATATACAGCGGGCGCGACCACGGATAGCGGCCGCTGCGGATCGATTCGGCATCCGGCATAACGCTGTCGCCGCTGGCGGTGACGATTGGCAGGGTTTTCACGCCGCTCAGGTGAAAGCCAAAACTGGCGTAGCCGATGCTGTTCGGCGTGCTGGCGACCGCCTGCACCACCGCCGCCGAGCCGGGAAACTCCGCGACGTCAGCGCGGAAATCGCCGCGACACAGCGCCTGCTGCTTGAAAAAGCCCCAGGTGCCGGAAGCGGAGTTACGGCCAAAGCGCTGAATACTGCGCGTTGCCCAGTTCGCCGTATGCAGGCCAACATCGCCCCAGCGCTGCGGCACCTGCTGTGCGCCGCACAGCCGGGTCACGGAGAACAGCGCATCCAGCTGCGGCTGACTGATGGACGGCAGCGGATTGTCCTGATTAACCACCACCACCAGCGCATCCATCGCCACCGGCACCGCCAGCGGTGCATAACCATAGCGCGCGATAAACAGCTGACGCTCATCCACCTGCATCGGCCGGCTCATGGCACCAAGCTGAGCGGCCCCGGCGGCCAGCGCGGTCGGCGCCGTCGACGATCCCGCCGCCTGCACCTGCACATTAACGCCCGGCGACTGACGGCTGAAATCTTCGCCCCACAGCGTCATCAGGTAGCCCAGCGTGTCCGAGCCCACGCTGCTCAGGTTGCCGGTCAGCATGCTTTGCTGAGCCGTCGCCAGCAGCGGGCACAGTAATAAAAGAGAAAGCAGCAGCGATTTCATCACAGAGTCCGGTGGCGTTTACTGCGCCACATTCTCGCGGATTCCGTTCGCCACAATCAAGCGCGGTGGCAGCACGAAGCGGAAGCAGGTTTCCTGATGCGGCACGCTACTGATCTCCAGCCGCGTGGTGTGGTGGCCGAGCGCGTGCTTAACAATGGCCAGCCCCAGCCCGCTGCCGCCGGTGGCGCGCGAGCGCGCTTTATCCACGCGGTAGAAGCGTTCGGTCAGGCGCGGCAGATGCTCCTCGCTGATGCCGGGCCCGTTGTCGCACACCTTAAATTCGGCGCCCTGTTTGGTGCGCAACCAGCTGATGTCGATGCGCGTGCCATCCGGCGTGTGGTTCACTGCGTTATACACCAGATTGGAAATCGCGCTGCGCAGCTGTTCATCATTGCCGAACACCTTCAGGTGCGGATCGGTGTGGAAATGGATGCTGTGCCGGCCCTGGCTGAGGGTTTCCGCCTCGCGCTGTAATAGCAGCAGCATGGTCGGCACATCCACCGTCTCTTTCAGATCAATGGCGGGGGCCGCTTCGATGCGTGACAGCGTCAGCAGCTGCTTCACCAGGCTGTCCATGCGTCGCGTCTGCTCCTGCATGGTATTGAGCGCCTTGCTGCGGGTGCGCTCGTTCATCCCGGCATCGTCCATCATCTCCAGATAGCCCTGCAGCACCGTCAGCGGGGTACGCAGTTCATGGCTGACGTTGGCGAAGAAGTTACGCCGCGCCCCTTCCAGCTGGTGCATCTGGGTGACGTCACGCGCCACCATCAGCCACTGCCCTTCGCTGTAAGGCATGACGCGGAACTCCATGTGATGCTGATTATTCAGCACCAGCGTCAGCGGCTTGTTGAAGTCGCGCTGGCGGATATAGCGGGAGAATTCAGGGTAGCGCAGCAGGTTGAGGATATTCTGTCCATTATCTTCCGGCCAGCGCAGCCCGAGATGCTGCTGGGCCAGACCGTTACACCAGAAAATGGTGCCCTCTTCGGTGGTGAGCACCACCGCGTCCGGCAGCGACTCGGCCCCGCTGCGAAAGCGTTTGATCAGATTGCCCAGCTCGCGCCGGCGGCGGCGATTGCGCAACTGCATTTGATACAGACCGTAAAACAGCGGTTCCCAGCTGCCGCGCCCGGTGGGCGGCGTCATTGAACGATCAATCCACAGCCAGTGCGACAGCCGCATCAGATTTTTGAAGTGCCAGAACAGCACGCCGCACACGGCCAGTAACAGCCACCACGGCAGATAGCCAACCAGCAGCCCCAGCACCAGCGCAGGCAGACACACCAGCGCCAGCTCGGTCAGTAATCTCTTCCAGGAGAGTCGTTCCAGCACGGTAAAAGACTCCGTTTAGTAGCGGGCAGAGAAACGATACCCTGTTCCGCGAACGGTTTGTACCATGCGATCGTGGCCGGAAACTTCCAGTGCTTTACGTAAACGACGGATATGCACATCCACGGTGCGGTCTTCCACATACACGTTAGTGCCCCATACGTGATTCAGCAGCTGTTCGCGGCTGTATACGCGCTCCGGATGCGTCATAAAGAAGTGCAGCAGTTTGTATTCGGTCGGTCCCATTTCCAGCGGCGTGGTTTCGGACATCACGCGATGCGAGGAGGGATCGAGGCTCAGCCCCTGCATCTCAATCACCTCTTCCACCGCCATCGGTGAGATGCGGCGCATCACGGCTTTAATGCGCGCCATCAGCTCTTTGGGCGAGAACGGCTTGGTGATGTAATCATCGGCGCCCACTTCCAGCCCGCGCACGCGATCTTCCTCTTCGCCGCGCGCCGTCAGCATCATCACCGGAATATCACGCGTCATGGCTTCACGCTTTAAATGTTTGATGAACTGAATGCCGCTGCCGCCGGGTAACATCCAGTCCAGCAGAATCAGATCGGGCCAGGGTTCGATCAGCTTGCCAATCGCGCTGTCATAGTCCTCAGCCTCAATCGGCTGGTAATCGTTTTGTTCCAGCACGAAACATAACATTTCACGGATGGGAGCTTCGTCTTCCACAACCAAAATGCGCTTAGCCATTATTACTCCTGCGATTGTGACGGCATGTCACGGGGGTTTGCGGCGCCATTATGCGTCAGTTTTGTGACACTTTTATGAAAAACCCACCTCATGATAATCAGATAAAAAGCGCAATTGTGACAACCGGTTTCGCTTTTTTTTCATTGCGTTGTTAAGCGGTTATACTGCCGCTTTGCGATAGCAGGCACGGAGCATTCATGCGCATTATTCACACCGCTGACTGGCATCTCGGTCAGTTCTTTTACAGCAAAAGCCGCGCCGCCGAGCACCAGCAATTCCTCGACTGGCTGCTGGCCGCGATTGTGCAGCATCAGGTGGATGCGCTGATCGTCGCTGGCGACCTGTTTGATACCGGTTCGCCGCCCAGCTACGCGCGCGAACTGTTTAACCGTTTCGTGGTGGCGCTGCAGCCCAGCGGCTGCCAGCTGATTGTGCTGGCCGGCAACCATGATTCGGTCGCCACGCTGAATGAATCGCGCGAGCTGCTGGCCTGCCTCAATACCCGCGTCATTACCAGCGCCACGCCCGGCGGCGAGCAGCAGGTGCTGACGCTGCAACAGCGCGACGGCACGCCGGGGGCACTGCTGTGCGCCATTCCCTATCTGCGTCCGCGCGATATTCTGCGCAGCCAGGCGGGTCAGTCCGGACGCGATAAGCAGCTGTCGCTGCTGCAGGCGATTGAGCAGCACTATCAGCACTGTTATGCCGCCGCCGTGGCGCAGCGCGAAGCCATGGGCAGTGCGCTGCCGATCATCGCTACCGGGCATCTCACTACTGTGGGCGTCAGCAAGAGCGATTCAGTGCGTGATATCTACATCGGCACGCTGGACGCCTTTCCGGCGCAGGCCTTCCCGCCTGCCGACTACATTGCGCTGGGCCACATCCATCGTGCGCAGCGCATCGCCGACAGCGATCACATCCGCTACAGCGGTTCGCCGATTGCGCTCAGTTTTGATGAGCTGGGACGTGAGAAAAGCGTATTCCTGCTGGAATTTAGCACCCGGCTGGAGTCCGTCACACCGCTGGTTATTCCGTCATTCCAGCCGATGCAGATGCTAAAAGGCGCTATGGCGGAGATTGAACAGCAGCTGACCGCGTTTCACACCTATGAAGGCGATCTGCCGGTGTGGCTGGATATTGAAATCACTACTCAGGAGTACCTGAGCGACCTGCAGCGCCGCATCGAACAGCTTACCGAGTCGCTGCCGGTTGAGGTGCTGCTGGTGCGCCGCAGCCGCGATCAGCGTCAGCGCAGCCTGGCGCGGCTGGAGAACGAAACCCTGAGCGAACTGAAAGTTGAAGAGGTGTTTGCCCGCCGGCTGGCGCTGGAGGAGCAGCTGGAGGATGAACAGCGCGCGCAGTTAACGCAGCTGTTTCGCAGCACGCTGGCGACGCTGGAGGATCCGGGCGCATGAAAATTCTGACGCTGCGTTTTAAAAACCTCAACGCGCTGCGCGGCGAGTGGTTTATCGATTTCCGCCGCGAGCCGTTTGCCAGCAACGGGCTGTTCGCCATCACCGGCGCCACCGGCGCGGGTAAAACCACGCTGCTGGATGCCATCTGTCTGGCGCTCTATCACCAGACGCCGCGCCTTGGTGGCCTGTCGCAGAGCGAAAATCAGCTGATGACGCGTGACACCGCTGAGTGCCTCGCCGAAGTGGAGTTTGAGATCAAAGGTGAAGCCTGGCGCGCCTTCTGGAGCCAGAACCGCGCGCGCGGCCTGGCGGAAGGTAAACTGCAGGCGCCGCGCGTCGAACTGGCGCGCGTGGCGGACAACCAGATCGTCGCCGATAAAGTCGGTGACAAGCTCAAAGCCATCGAAACCTTGTCCGGTCTCGATTTTGCCCGCTTCACCCGTTCGATGATGCTGTCGCAGGGGCAGTTTGCTGCCTTCCTCAATGCCAAACCCGGCGAGCGCGCCGAGCTGCTGGAGGAGCTGACCGGCACCGAAATCTACGGCCACATCTCGATGCAGATCTACGAGCGCTGGCGCACGGCGCGCGCGGCACTCGACACGCTGCGCGCTCGCGCCGGAGCGGTGCAGTTGCTCGACGACGCCCGCCGCGCCGAACTGGCGCAGCAGCTGGAGCAGTTGACCCGCACCGAACAGGATCTGAGCGAGCAGCTGGCGCAGGCCCAGCAGCAGCAGCAGTGGCTGACGCAGCAGCAGCAGCTCAACGCGGAGCAACAGCAGGCGCAGCAGGCGTTGCAGGCTGCCGCCACGGCCTGGCAGCAGGCGGAAGGCGATCGCCAGCGGCTGGCGCGTGCTGAACCGGCGGAGAAGCTGCGCGACAAACTGCAGCAGCGCGAACAGCTGCAGCGCGACCAGCAGACACTGAACCAGCAGGCGCAGCAGTTACAGCAGCAACAGCAACAGGCACAAGCGGCGCTGCAGCAGGGTGAAAGCCACTATCAGGCCGCACAGCAGGCACGTGAACGCGCGCTGGCCGAACAGCAACAGCTGGAGACGCTGCTGAGCGAACAGGTGATCCCGCTCGATCAGCAGATCGCCAGCCGTGCACAGCAGCTTGAGCAGCAGCAGGCGCTGCTGAGCGAACAGCAAAAAACCCTGTTACTCAGCCAGCAGGCGCTGGATCAGCATCAGCAGGCAAGTGAACGCTTACAACAGCAGCTGGCGCAGCAACAGGCGTTTCGCCTGAGTGAAGCCGCTGTCGCCCGCTGGGGCGGCGAACTGGCGCGCTGGCAGGCCGAACTCGCCCGGCTTGAAGAGCGTGAGCAAACGCTGACGCAGCTCAGCGCGCAGCAGCAACAACTGCAAAGCCAGCTGGAACAGCAGCAGCAGGCGCTGCAGGCGCGCGAACAGGCGGCACAGCCGCTGCAACAGGCAGAAGCCGCGGCACAGCAGCAGCGCCAGCAGGCGGAGCAGGTGCTTACTTCGCTGGAAGCGGAGATCGCCAGCCCGGCGCTGCGGACGGCGCTGGCGCAGCATCAGCAGCAGCGCGGCGCACGTCAGCAGCTCAGCCTGCTGGCGGCACAGTGGCAAACGCTCCAGCCGCAGCGCCAGCAGCGTCAGCTTAAACTGCAGCAGTTACAGCAGCATGCTGAGCAGGAAGCGCTGGCGTTGCAGCAGCTGCGCGAGGAGTACAAGCGCGAGCATCAGACGCTGCTGGACGTGCGTCGCCTGTGTGAACTGGAGCGCACCATCATTCAGCTGGCCGACGAGCGGGCCAGGCTGCAGCCGGAACAGCCCTGCCCGCTGTGCGGCTCCTGCCAGCATCCGGCCATCGACCGCTACCAGCAGCTGCAGCCGGACGAAAATCAGCAGCGGCAGGCGGCGCTGGAAACGCACGTGGCGCAGCTCAGGGAAGCCGGCACCGCGCGGGGCGAGCAGCTCAAACTGTCGCAGCAGCAACAGCAGGCGCTGCAACAGGAAATCGCCGATCTCGACCAGCAGATCGCCGCGACCCGCGAGCGCTGGCAGGCGCTGTGCGGTGAGCTGGCGCTTACCTTCAGCGCTGAACAGCACGCAGAATTCAGCGCCTGGCTGCAGCAGCAGGACGCGCTCGAAGCCCGCCAGCAGCAGCAGTTGCAGGCGCGTGAACAGGCGGCCGTCACGTTGCAGCAGGCCAAAGACGCGCATCTGCAACAGCAGCAGCGCTGGCAGCAACACCAGCAGCAGCAACAGCTGGCACAGCAGCAGCTTGCCAGCGCCCGGCAGCAGCGGGATGAACTCGATCAGCGCGTCAGCGGTGAACGTCAGGCATGGCAGCAGCAATTACAGCAGCTGGAACAGCAGCTGGCTGCCCATCAGCTTAGCCTGCCGGCAGCGCCCGAGCGCGCCGGCTGGCTGCAAACGCTGCAGCAGCGCTGGCAGCAGTGGCAGGAAAGTGAGCGGTTACTTGCTGAGCTACAGCCGCAGCTGGCGAAAAGCGAAACGGAAGGCAGCAGCCTGCAGCACACGCTGGCGCGTGAACAGCAGCAGGTCGCCAGCCTGCAGCAAGCCCTTAACCACCTGCAACAGCAGCAGCAGGCCCAACAGCAGCAGCGCCAGCAGCTGTTTGGCGACCGGCGCGTGGCGGACGCGCGTCAGCAGCAGCACGCCACGCTGCAACAGCATGACCAGGCGCTGGCGCAACAGCTGCAGCGCTGGCAGCAGGCGCAAAGCGAGCTGCACGGCCTGAAAGGTCAGTATGAACAGATTGTCAGCCAGCAGCAGACGCTGGCGCAGCGCGCAGCGGACGCCGAAAGCGCCTTCCGGCAGGCATTGCTGCTCAGTGATTTCGCTGACGAAAGCGCCCTGCGCGCCGCGCTGCTGGCGGAAGATGAGGTGCAGACGCTGCGCCAGCGGCTGCAAACGCTGGAGCAGCAGCATCAGCAGCACACCGCGCTGCATGCCAGACTGGCGCAGCGGCTGAGCGATCACCAGCAGCAGCGCCCGGCCGCACTCAGCGATGCCGATGCTGGCTCCATCGCCGCCCGGCTCGAGCAGCTGCGCGTGGCGCTGCGTGACAACGCACGCCAGCAGGGCGAAGCGCAGCAGCAGCTGCACAGCGATACCCAACAGCGTCAGCAGCAGCAAACGCTGCTGGCGCAGATCGCCGCTGACGAAGCGGAACTGGCACAGC
Source organism: Pantoea sp. VS1 (assembly GCF_002207995.1). Lineage (NCBI taxonomy): Bacteria > Pseudomonadati > Pseudomonadota > Gammaproteobacteria > Enterobacterales > Erwiniaceae > Pantoea > Pantoea sp. VS1. The sequence continues at coordinate 65,482 of NZ_NHZE01000010.1, read as the reverse complement.
TGAGCCGCCTCAACGATCTGATCGGGTCGGCCAAAGGCGACAAGTTCCGCCGCTTTGCTCAGGGCTTAACCCTCGATCATCTGGTGTGGCTGGCAAACCGCCAGCTCGATCGCCTGCACGGCCGCTATTTATTGCAGCGCCGCGTCAGCGATGAGCTGGAGCTGGAAGTGGTGGATACCTGGCAGGCCGATGCCACGCGCGACACGCGTACGCTGTCCGGCGGCGAGAGCTTCCTCGTCAGCCTCGCGCTGGCGCTGGCGCTGTCCGATTTGGTCAGCCATAAAACGCGCATTGAATCGCTGTTTCTCGACGAAGGCTTCGGCACGCTGGATGCCGAAACGCTGGACACCGCGCTGGATGCGCTCGATGCGCTTAACGCCAGCGGGAAAACCATCGGCGTGATCAGCCACGTGGAAGCGATGAAAGAGCGCATCCCGGTGCAGATCCGGGTGCGTAAAATGAACGGGCTCGGCTACAGTAAACTGGAGCTGCCGGGCGAGTGATGCGTGAAGTGGCGCGGCGATCCGCCGATCGCCGCGCCAGGTAGATTAACGCGTAACCGGCGCTTTGTAGCGCGGACCGGCCAGCAGACCACCCTGCTCGTTCTGCGCTAACAGACGTGCGCTGGTGACACCGGCAATGGTGTGCGCTTTGTCGCCCGCGTTGCTGGCGATCTGTTTGATCGCCGCCGACACCAGCATGCCAATGATGCCGCCGTTGCTATTGTTGCTGTTTTCAGAATCATTGGCGGTGGCCATGCCCTGCCACAGCTCTTTACCGCTGCGCAGATCGACCAGACGGGCAGTGGCCGAGACCGTGGTCACCGAATCAACCACCAGATAGCTGCTGCCATAATCGGTAATCGAAATGTACAGTGCGCTGTCTGCGTTGAAGATGTCATGCAAGCGCTTCGTGCTCACCGCCTGAATTTCATGCCCGTTGCTCAGGCCGTTTTGCTGGAAGGTCTCTTCCACCACCGCCACCGGGAACACGTAGTAACCCGCTTCCGCCAGCGGCTGGGTCACCAGCGAGGTGAAGCTGTGCGACGCGTTGATATCCGGCGCACGGTTATCGGCAGGCAGCACCAGAATTGATGCCGGCTTACTGGCACGGAAGGCGCTGTAGTCATACGGTTTCTTATTCTGGGCACAGCCGGTCAGCAGCAGCGCCGCGAATACGCCGCACACGGCAATCAGTTTTTTCATTGGTTCACTCCTTTTTTCTTCATCAGAAAGTCCATGTACGGGGCCGATTCCGGAAACAGCTGCTTCTCGAGGGCGAACTGGCTGAAAGCTTTATCCGTATTGCCGTTTTTGGCGTACAGCAGGCCCAGCTGGGCGTGCAGACCCGGTGCTACCGGCTTGTTCACCGCTTTGGCCTTTTCGATATCCAGATTCAGCGCATCAATCTGCTTCTGCGGATCGCTGTCTTTCTGGTAATAGCTGTAGACCTGCTGCTGGTAATCACCCCAGTAGTAGATCGGCTCCGGTCCTTTTGGCGCACAGCCGGCCAGCACGCCTGCCGCGATCAGCGCGGCGCTCAGTTGCAGTAATTTCATCGTCAATATCCTTATTTCACCGGGCGCCATGCGCCGTTATTGATGCCATCCACCAGGTGGTCGACCGCTTCACGGATCGCCAGATCCATCACTTTGCCGTTCAGGGTAGAGTCATAGCTGGCGGTGCCGCCAAAGCCGATCACCTCACGCGCTGACAGCTGGTATTCACCCGCGCCCTGCACGCTGTACACCACTTCTGAAGTGGTCACATCCACCACATTCAGGTTCACTTTGGCGTAAGCGATCTGGCTTTTACCGCGCCCGAGGATGCCCCACAGCTGCTGGTCGCCCACTTCTTTGCGCCCGAACTCGGTGATGTCACCGGTGATGATGTAGTTAGCGCCCTTGATGTTCTGCTGGCTGTGTTTGAAGTCGGCTTCCTGCTGCAGCTCTTTCAGGTTGCTGCGATCCAGCACGTTGAAGCGATTGGTCTGCTGCAGATGCGTAATCAGAATGGTTTTGGATTGGTTGCCCAGACGATCAACGCCGTCGGAGAAAATCCCATTCATGTATGACGAACGGTTATCAAACTGTCCCACCGCGATTGGGCTGCGCACGCCCTGATAAGCCGGCTGGCTTGCGGCGCGAACCTGAGGCGCATCGATAGCGCGCGACGACTCGGTGGCACAGCCACTGAGCAGCGCGGCGCTTAACAAGGAGAGTGCCGCAAAGGCATATTTCTTCTGCATTTCTGGTCCATGAATAAAGGAAGGGATAACACCGCCACCAGGCGGCAAATTCTGGTTATGCCGACAGTCAGAGTAATGCCATAGCATTCCCTGCTGCGGTCTGTAGACTGTCGGCAGCAGCGCCAGGAATCTTTAGCGAAAATGCAGGCTTATTAATGAATTTAATTAATCGATTAGCGAGACTATCAGGTGGGTTAGTAATGATGGTGGGGCTCAGCGCCTGCCAGCAGGTGGCCGCGCCAGCCCCCAGCCTGGCCAATCAGTGCCAGCCGCAGGACAATGCTGACAGCGCCGCCTGCCACTGGAGTGAAGCACTGCAGCAGCAGCTCAATAAACAGTTTCACGATGCGGCGCGCTATGCCGGACAGCAGTGCTGGGTGCGCCTGGAGTGGCAGAACAGTGGGCGCTACGCGGTGACGCAAACCCAGGGCGACGAAGCGCTGTGTTTGCGTGCGTGGCAACTTATTGGTCAGTCGCGCGGCTTACCGCCTCCGCCGCAGCGCGACCAGCCAGCGTGGTTTGGCTTTGCGCCACACCGGCCTGACTTACCAGCCCATCCTGGCGCCACTGGCGCGGGCTGATGCCGAACCAGCGGCGGAAGGCGCGGGAAAACGCGCTGACCTCGGAATAGCCGAGCAGCAGCGCCATCTCCGAGATGGGCAGCTGTCTTTGCTGCAGGTAGTGCGTGGCCATTTCGCAGCGCACCTTATCCACCAGCGCGCTAAAGCTAATGCCCTCTTCGCGCAGGCGTCGCTGCAGCGACCAGCTCGACAACCCCATTTTGCCGGCGATCTCCTCCAGTACCGGTTCGCCCTGAATGAGCGTCAGGCTGACCTGCGAACGCGCCTGTTCGACCACGCTCTGCACGCTGGCGCTGCTGTTGAGGCGGCGAATGGCATCCTGCATCACCATCAGCAGCATCGCATCCTGCTCCGGCATGGCGCGCTGCAGGTCGCGTTTCGCGATCAGCAGTGAGTTAAACGGCTGATCGAACCAGACCGGCGCATCAAACACTTTGCAGTGCTCGTGCCACTGCTCCGGACGCGGATGTTCAAAGTGCACCTCGCGCGGCGCCCAGTTTTTGCCCGCCACGTGGCGAATCAGGTTGAGGAACATGCCGAGCGTCAGCTCCGCATCCTGACGGCGTGCCAGGATCGCCCCGTGGCGCACCTGATAATCGAGCCGCCAGCAGTCGCCCTTGTCCACCAGCCGCGTCAGCGTATCGTGCTGGTGCCAGGGAAACGCGTTCACCACATTGTGCAGCGCCTGCTCCAGCGTCGGCGAGCACAGTCCGATGTAGCCAATTAACCCTAATGACTGCGGTTTGAACTGCCTGCCGTAATGCAAACCGAAGTTATCAAAGCCGGAGTGGCGCGCCGCTTCTTCCATCACGCGGCAATAGTTCACCAGCCCGAGGCTCAGTGTCGGGCTGGCCAGCAGTTCGGAATCGATACCGCTGATGCCAAAGATGCGATCGACATCGCCACCTTTATCCGTAATGAAGGCGCTCAGACCGGTCGCCGCCGCCGCCAGAACGCCACGGTTGCTGGCGGGTGTGGCAAACGCGCTGAAGGCATCTGCAGCAGAGATGAGTGATTGCATGGGAACCTCTCAGGGATCGCGCGGATAACAGAATGAAGGGATCCAGCAATTTTCATACCAGCGTCACCCGGCGGCGCGCGGTGCAAGGCAATGCACCGCCTGGCCGCCGCTGGCGCGCTCCCGGCGAAGATCTGCGTGCCTGTCAGCGCGCCTGTGACGGCCGGCGCGCTTGATGCGCAGGCACCAGATTACGCCATCAGCGCGCGCCGCTGCCCTCTGCTGGTGCAGGTCACGCGCCTACCGGCAGTTCGCTGCTCTCAAGATAGCGACGGCACAGCCGCACCGAATGGCTGGCCCAGTGCGGCCCGAGGCTGAGCGCCATCTCGGTATCGGCGTGCGTGCCCATCCACGCCGTCATCTGAATACGACGCTGAATCAGCAGCGTCGGCACCAGCGCCATCTCAGCATCGCTGATGTGCGCCACGCGTTCATAGCCGAGGATCCAGTTATCCACCCACTCCGCCGCACGCGGATGGTGCTCGACGAAGCTGATCGCGGCCGCCAGATCGTGCAGATACCAGCCCATGCCGCAGTCGTCGAAGTCGATCACCCGGGTCTCGCCTTTGTGCAGCAGCAGATTGGTCAGACGCAGATCGGCGTGGATCAGGCCGTAGCGATCGCGCTCTTTACCAAATTCCGCCAGCGCCTGCCCGGCGCGATCCACCGCCGCTGCGATAATGCCGTGATCGGCCGGATCGAGATGCGGCGCATCCTGCCAGCGCCCCCAGTGGCTGTGCTCGCTGACCATGGTGTGATGATCCCAGATAATACGCTGAAAAACTTCAGGTTTCTGCCAGCTGCGGCTGTGCTGATGCAGGCGCGCGGTGATGGTACCGAGCTGCTGAAAGGCTTTGGGATCGACGTCGGTGGTCGGCATCTCGCCGTCAATCCAGTGGAACAGCACCGCATGACGCGTGCTGCCGTCCGCCAGCGTCAGCGTCAGCACGCTTTCACCGTCGCGCGCCGGGATGGCCTGCGGCACCATGATGCCGGTCTCGCGCAGCGCATCGAGCCACATCAGTTCACTGAGAATATCCGCTTTGCTGTGGTAATCCGGCCGGTGCAGGCGCAGCGCGTAGCGTTTGCCGCCGGCACGCAGCAAAAAGGTGGCGTTCTCCGAACGGCACAGCAATTGCAGCTCACCTTGCAGCGCGGCGGGATAGCAGGCCAGCGCACGTTGCGCCAGCAGGGTGATCTCGGCATCGGTCAGGGATTCGGCTTGTTTGGCGCTCATTCATCACTCTCCAGCATCAGTCTCTATAAACCAGTGTTATCAGCATGGGATGAGGTCGTCCTGACTGCCTGACCGCAGAACAGCAAAAGTTGACCGCAGCGTACAGCCCGCGCTTTTTCTGCCAGCGAGTTGACCGCAGAGGACAAAACTCACTGCGCCGGCGTCAAGTTTTCCCGTCCCGGGCAGCGGCATTATCCCTTCACTGTAGCGCAAACCCACAATAGCGCGGTGCCAACGCCGCACAACAAGCATGACGGGGAGATGAAGATGACAGGCAAACTAAAACCCACGCTGGGCACCCTGCATTTATGGGGTATTGCGGTTGGACTGGTGATTTCCGGTGAGTATTTCGGCTGGAGCTATGGCTGGGGCGTGGCCGGGACGCTGGGATTCCTGATCACCACCGCGCTGATCGCCACGCTTTACACCTGCTTTATTTTTAGCTTTACCGAACTGACCACGGCGATTCCGCACGCTGGCGGGCCGTTCGCTTACAGCCGTCGGGCATTTGGCGAAACCGGTGGTCTGATTGCCGGTCTGGCGACGCTGATTGAGTTTGTGTTCGCCCCGCCGGCCATCGCCATGGCGATTGGCGCCTACCTCAACGTGCAGTATCCCGATCTCAACCCCAAAACCGCGGCGGTCGGGGCTTATCTGTTGTTTATGACACTGAATATTCTCGGCGTGAAGCTGGCCGCGATGTTCGAACTGGTGGTGACGGTGCTGGCAGTGCTGGAGCTGCTGGTGTTCATGGGCGTGGTATCGCCGGGTTTCAGCGTCGCTAACTTCGCCGCCAACGGCTGGGCCGGCAGCGATCATTTTGGCATGCCAGCGCTGTCCGGTATCTTTGCCGCCATCCCGTTCGCTATCTGGTTTTTCCTCGCCATTGAAGGCGCGGCCATGGCGGCCGAAGAAGCCAAAGATCCGAAGCGCACCATCCCAAAAGCCTACATCAGCGGCATTCTTACCCTGGTGGTGCTGGCGATTGGCGTGATGCTGCTGGCCGGCGGCGCGGGCGACTGGCGCAAGCTGTCGGACATCAACAATCCGCTGCCGCAGGCGATGAAGATGATCGTCGGCGAGCACTCTAACTGGATGCATATGCTGGTGTGGATCGGCCTGTTTGGCCTGGTCGCCAGCTTCCACGGCATCATCCTTGGCTACTCGCGTCAGTTCTTTGCCCTGGCGCGCGCGGGCTATCTGCCGCCCAGCCTGGCGAAGCTGTCGCGCTTCCAGACGCCGCACCGCGCCATCATCGCCGGCGGTGTCATCGGTATCGCCGCCATTTACAGCGACGGACTGATCAATCTGCAGGGCATGACGCTGACGGCGGCGATGATCACCATGGCAGTGTTCGGCGCGATCGTGATGTACCTGATGAGTATGCTGAGCCTGTTTAAGCTGCGCCGCAGCGCACCGGACCTGGAGCGCAGCTTCCGTGCGCCGGGCTATCCGCTGGTTCCGGGCATCGCACTGGTGCTGTCGCTGGTGTGTCTGGTGGCGATGCTGTGGTTTAACCCGGTAATCGGCGGATTGTTTGTGGCGATCATGGTGCTCGGCTACCTTTACTTCCTCGCCACCAAAGCCCAGCGCGAGCGCGCACCGCAGGACTCCATGCTGGTTGGCGAGTAACAAACGCATTGCCCCTGCCCTTCAGGCAACGGAGACGGGTACACAGAGCTCTTTGAGTACCCGTCTCTTTCTGCCCCACGCGATAAATCCATCCCACCACAGCACCGCTCCGGTCTTGCTGCTGTGATACCTTTTTTGCATGACGAAAATGACAATTCATTACGCGTAATCGGGGTGCAACAATCAAAAAAACCACAAAAGGAGCCACTATGCACACCCGACATTTATCGCAAACCCTGAGTGTCAGTTCGATCGGCTATGGTGCCATGGGACTGAGCGAATTTTATGGCCAGACAGACGACCACGCTTCACTGCAACTGTTACACACGCTTATCGACCTGAATATCACGTTTATCGATACCGCGGATATGTACGGGCGGGGCCATAATGAGCGGCTGATTGGCCACTTTCTTGCCGGTCTGGATAACACCACGCGTGAGCAGTTTAACATTGCCACCAAGTGCGGAATCGATCGCCCTGCGGACCAGGCTTATGCCCGGACGATTAACAACCAACCTGACTACATCACCCGCTGCTGTAATGAATCGCTTAAAAGGCTTGGCGTTGAGCGCATCGATCTGTTCTATCTTCACCGCGTGAGCCAGGCTACTCCGATTGAAGAGAGCATGGAATGCCTGAGCCGCCTCGTTAAAGCGGGTAAGCTCAACCACATTGGATTGTGTGAGGTTTCAGCTTCAACCCTGCGCCGGGCCCATGCCATTCACCCGCTCACTGCCCTGCAAACCGAATATTCACTGTGGACGCGCGATATCGAAGCTGAGATTCTGCCGGTGGTGAAAGAGCTGGGTATAGGTTTAGTTCCCTACTCTCCGCTGGGCAGAGGGTTTCTGACCGGAAAGTATCGTCATAACAGCGATTTTGCGGAGGGTGATTTCCGCAAAAATAATGCGCGCTTTAGTCAATCCAGCCTCGACCATAACGCCCAGCTTCTTGACGCGGTGCACCCGCTTGCTGAAAAGTACAGCTGCACGCCAGGTCAGATTGCGCTGGCCTGGCTACTGGCGCAGTACGACAAGCTGATCCCCATTCCGGGAACGAAACAGACCCGTTATCTGGCGGAAAATGCGCAGGCCGCCGATATCGTGCTGGAGCAGGCAGATATCGCCTTACTGAACGCTATTCATCAGCACATTGAGATCAGGGGCGAGCGCTATTCTCAGGAAGGGATGAAAAGCATTAATGCCTGAAGCCATAACCGGGTAACGCCCGGTTATTTTTTCTGACGTCGCGCCGCCAGCCTGCTGCGCGACCAGACCGATTACCCCATATCCTGCTGATCTTTCGCGGGGTAGAATAACGTCTTTGATTACCCGGATGGACTCTATGGCGACGGCAGAGCACCTTATCAGCAACCATCTCCCCAGCGTGAAACAGCTTCAATGCTTTCTTGCGGTTGCGCACGAGCTGAACTTTCGCCGGGCCGCCGAACGGCTCAGAATGACTCAGCCTCCGCTAACCCGACAGATTAAGCGCCTTGAAGCCGTGCTGGAGCAGCCGTTGTTTAGCCGCAGCACCCATGACGTCAGTCTGACGGACGCTGGCCGGGCGCTGGTAATCAAAGCGGAGAAGATCCTTCAGGCGCTGAATGAACTCAAGCCTGGCTCGCTTTCTTCAGAAAAGCGCCTGCGTATCGGCCTCACCCGCACGCTGAATTTTGCACTGATTGCGCCCATTCACCAGCAACTGCTGAAACTGGACGCCGCCGACGATGTGGAAACGCCCGATCTGACGTCTGCGCAGTTGCTGCAGTGTCTGACAAAAAACCGCCTGGACCTGGTACTGACGGGCGAAAGGGCAACCGGCCACGAAGATACCGTTCAGTACCAGTGGATCGGTCGTGAGCCGTTGCTGGTAGCAATGCCGGCCAGACATCCGGCCAGCCTGAAAGAAAAAGTCTCGCTGGAAGCGATCGGTGATTTACCGCTGTTCTGGTTTGCCAGAAGCGCAAATCCGTCGTTCTACGATAAATGTGAACGCTTGTTTTCACAGCTCCACACCCCGCTTAAAAGAGTTAAAGAGCCGGATGATTCACTGGTTATGCTGACACACATTGCCCGAGGAAAAGGCTTTGCCCTGATGCCGCAGTCGAAATGTACCTTTCATCAGGAAGGATTGTGTTATCGCGCACTGGCTGACGATGAAGCGCAAAAACTGCATATCGATATTTATGCCGCCATCCGACTGAATGAAAACCGGCCAGCCGTGCTGCATGCGCACGATATCGTGTGTCACGCCGGTCAGTTAAGCCAACACTGACCCGCTTCGGCCCCCTCTTCCGCTGGAAGAGGGGTTAAGCACGCATAAAGCGTCGTTACGCTACCCTTTCACCGGCCACAGCCAGGCGGCACCGCGCACGCCGCTGGAGTCACCGTGCACCGCTTTCAGCACCGGCGTTTCGCACTCGCGGCCGAACACCCACTGCTTCATCAGCGTCGGCACCGTCTGGTAAAGCCGATCGTTGTTGCTCATGCCGCCGCCGAGCACGATCACATCCGGATCGAGCAGGTTAACCACCTGCGCCAGCGATTTGGCCAGCCGCGTTTCATAACGGCTCATCGCCAGCTCGGCCACCGGATCCTGCTGCTCGATCAGCCGGATGATCTCCGCGCCCTTCAGCGCCTGTCCGCTGAGACGCTGATAATCAATGGCGAAGCCGGTGCCGGAGACAAACGTCTCAATACAGCCCTGCAGCCCGCAGTAGCACGGTACTTCCGCGCGATAGCGCAGTTCGTCTTCATCCATCCACGGCAGCGGATTGTGCCCCCACTCGCCTGCGTTACCGTTACCGCCAATGCGTGATTCTCCGTTGATGGCCACGCCTGCGCCGGAACCGGTGCCAATGATCACCGCAAACACCAGCGGCTGGCCTGCGCCTGCGCCATCGACCGCTTCGGAAACTGCCAGGCAATTCGCGTCGTTGGCGATGCGCACGTCACGATTCAGCGCACGCGCCAAATCTTTGTCCAGCGGCTGGCCGTTGAGCCACGTCGAGTTAGCATTTTTTACCCGCTGGGTATAAGGAGAAATCGTGCCGGGAATGCCGATGCCGACCGTCCCCTGCTGCCCGGTCTGCGCTTCCGCCAGCAGGACTAAATCGACAATCGCCTGCACCGTGGCGGCGTAGTCGTCACGCGGGGTATTCACGCGGTGGCGGAACAGCTCCTCGCCCTGGTCAGACAGCGCAATCACTTCAATTTTGGTGCCGCCTAAATCAATACCGATACGCACGATTTATTCCTCATTATTCGTTCAGGTGACAGATACAGTAGAAGGCTGAATCGGGAAAGGCAATGAAACCACTCCGATGTTTCGCTATCATGCGCGCTGACTGTTTTAGACTTGTGCGCCCGATCGCACCCACGGTAAGGAATCCTGATGTTGTGGTTTAAAAATATGATGGTTTATCGTCTGAATCGGGACATCCCGCTGTCCGCAGACGATCTGGAAAAACAGCTCGACGCCTTCACCTTCACGCCGTGCGGTAGCCAGGACATGGCCAAAACCGGCTGGGTCTCGCCGATGGGCAACCGCAGCGAAGCGCTGACGCATGTGATTAACGGTCAGATAGTGATCTGCGCCCGCACCGAGCAGAAAATTCTGCCGTCGCCGGTGGTGAAGCAGGCGCTGGAAGCCAAAATTGAGAAGCTGGAAGCGGAACAGAGCCGCAAGCTGAAAAAGACCGAAAAGGATTCGCTGAAAGATGAAGTGCTGCACAGCCTGCTGCCGCGCGCCTTCAGCCGTTTCAGTCAGACCTTTATGTGGATCGACACCGTCAATAATCTGATCATCGTCGACTGCGCCAGCGCGAAGAAAGCGGAAGATACGCTGGCGCTGCTGCGTAAGAGCCTCGGCTCGCTGCCGGTGGTGCCGCTGACGCTGGAAAATCCGATCGAGCTGACGCTGACCGAATGGGTGCGCTCCGGTGAATTGCCGGCGGGTTTCACCCTGATGGACGAGGCTGAGCTGAAGGCGATACTGGAAGATGGCGGCGTGATCCGCTGTAAAAAACAGGATCTGGTTTCCGACGAGATCGCCACCCACATCGAAGCCGGTAAAGTGGTCACCAAACTGGCGCTCGACTGGCAGGAGCGTATTCAGCTGGTGATCGCCGATGACGCCTCGGTGAAGCGTCTGAAGTTTAGCGACACGCTGCGCGAGCAGAATGACGATATCGATCGCGATGATTTCGCCCAGCGTTTTGATGCCGATTTCATTCTGATGACCAGCGAGCTGGCGGCATTAATCAGCAATCTGGTGGAAGCGTTAGGCGGCGAAGCGCAGCGTTAAGCGGGCATCGCCGGCTGGAAGGATAGTACGGGTGTGTTTAACGGTCGCCATGAATGGCGCCCCTGCAAATATGCTGATTGATACCTGTAGGGTCAGCATTTATGCTGACCGCAGGCCACACCCCATGCTGGCGCATAAAAAAACCGGTAACGCCGCACAGGCATTACCGGTTGATAATGGATGCTGCTTTAACGCTTAAAGATAGCGGCACAGGTAAGACGTTGGCTCCGCCACCTGCAGGTGGAATTCGCTGTGGCCCGGCACGTTAAATACCGATCCGGCTTCGTACCATTTCCACTCGGCTTCGCCCGGCAGCAGCACTTTCAGCGCGCCGCTCACTACCGTCATCTCTTCCGGCTGGCCGGTACCAAAGGTGTATTCGCCTTCCGCCATCACGCCAACGCTGGCCCGGCCAATGGTCACGCTGTCGAAACCAATGGATTTCACTTTTCCGTCGAAATACTCACTTACGTTGAGCATGTTACTTCCTCACAGCACATTAGGGTTACCGGCAGATTACAAGGGAACTCGCTGATCTGTCACGCGAATTAGCGCCGCCCGTCGCAAGTTGTGATCGGCCTCGATCAGACGATCAGTTCAGCTGCCAGTTTCGCCACCAGCACATTCGACAGCAGCACCGGAATGCCCAGCATGTTCTGCAGGAAATCGCGGTGTTTCTGGTGATAACCGATACAGTCGAGCACCACCACATCAGCGCCCTGCTCCTGCAGAGTCAATCCGGCTTCCATCAGTTCGCTCTGCTGCGCCAGGTATGGGCTGGCGACGGCAAAACAGGGCGTGCTTTGCAGGTTACGCCATTTGCTGGCCTGCTCAGCGATCTGCTCCTCAACCGGCACCACGATGCCGATTTTGTGCGTCTGTACGATGGCGCTGACCAGCGGCGGAATGATGCGATCCGGCTCCAGCAGCAGCGCCGACGTGGTTTTCAGCGTGCCGAACTCACCGGTACACAGCAGCAGAATGGTGTCGTAACCCTGCTGCTCCAGCGCGGTAATTTTACGCTGCAGTCCCTGTTCGACGGTGGCCGCCGCCAGCCGTACCTGTTCGCCGCTGCTCATGCGCGAAACCAGCACTTTATCGCCCGGCGCAGGCGCGTATAACTGCTCCACTTCGGCCAGTGTCAGGCCATCCAGCAGACCGGCATGCGCGACAGCGTCGGCGGGCAAATGCTCCTGCAGCAGCGGCAAAATATCGCTACGCGGTGACTGGCCAATGGTTAAGGTTACTAGCGACGGTTTCATCATCAGGCTTTCCGGCTGCGCAGGTGACTGAGGCTACCATACAAAGATAGCAGCAGCGCGTACTCCTGCGGGTCATAAAACTGGCAGGTCTCACGGCCAAACTCTTTGGCCACTTCCACCGCAAAGCGCACGGTCGCCGCGATGTCCACTTCATGGCTGGCGCCGGTGCCGCAGCCAGGCACCACGGATTGCGCACAAATCGCGACGCCCACCACTGGCACATCGGTGGCAGTGGACGGTTGCAGGATGCTGTTGAGGTGATACACGCCGTTGCCGTAAGGAGTGATGTCCTGCGTGGTGATCGGGAACGTCACCGCAGGCTGACCGCTGGTCATCTCCATGATGCGCAGCAAATCTTCCGACACGCGCAGGATGTAGCCCTCTTTCACCGTGGGAGACAGCGCATAGCCCTTATGGTTGAGGATGCGGTTTCCTTTAGTGGTATCGATAGAGAGAATCGCGTCGACGCCCGCAACCACTTCGTTGTCATTCATGGTGATGTCGTCGCACGGCGAATCCATGAAGTCCACCGGCTCGTGCGGCCGGGTCGGCGCATCCGGACAAATATGCGTGGTTACGATCACGTCGCCGGCCAGCACGTCGCCTTTGTTTTGCATCTGTGCCAGCTTCAGCGCGCTGCTCACCGCAGCAACCGCACCGTCGGCGTCGGACACCATGCCGATGCGCGTCGGGCGCGCACCGATGCCGCCGAGACGGCCAATGATCCCCAGCGTCGGCGCGCTGCCGCCCCGGCTTTTGCCCTGGGCGCCAGGAATGTCGATGCGCACAAAATCGGTGCGCCCTTTTGGCCCACTGACGCGCTTAAAGCTGGCTTGCACGCCAGGATAGGCGGCGAACAGATCGACCACCTGCTGGCCATCCACGTAGGCGCTGTCGAGTAACTCAAAAACCTGTAGTGTCTGCTGTAAACTCATCGCTAAATCCCTGGATTATTTCTTACTGCTACTGGCAAAAAGTGAGTGGAAGAAGCTGTACAGCGCGTCGCCCGCAATGAATCCAGCGGCCATCACCTCCATCGGTGAACGTCCACGCTCGCCCCACACGCGCAGGATCAGGACACGTAACGCAATCCCGACCAGCACCGCCCAGCCTGCGGCGGCGTTGTTGATTAACAGACCGGTGGCTAACAGCACGCCGAGCTGGCGTTTAGGCCCGCCGATCAGCTGAATAATCGCCCCCGGAATCGCCCACATCAGCAGGCTACCGGCAATGCCCGGCTCCGCGCCGGCCTGAATGGTTTTGGCGTAAACGCGCGCCACCGGCGGCAGCAGGTTGTCGACAAAGAACAGGTTATGTGCATACCACACCACCGGAATTGCGATGACGAAAGCGATCATCGCGGCGATCAGCTGGATGCGGCGGCCCCACAGCTCCTGCTGCACATCGGCCCCGTTACCGCGCAGAATAAAGCCGGCCTTCAGGTCATAGCCCATATCGGCGAAGGCCGGACCGGTAGCCGCGGTGAAGCCGCACAGCAGGCACAGCGCCAGCGGCGGGAAGCCGAGCAGGATGCCGAGGATCAGGGTGATCAGCGCCACCGCGAAGGCCGGGAACCAGCCCGAGTGCATGGCGGCGATGCCGACAATCAGCTCATGCACAAAGGCGGCAAAGGCCGCGTAGATAATAAACAGCAGCAGCATCGGCAGGCCCATTTCGCTCCACAGGCCGCCACCCAGCGCCAGCAGTGCCGAGATTACGATATAGCCGACAGTCCCCAGGCCGAGCGCGCGTTTGACTTCGTTGTCGCTGCGGCTGACGTTGAGGTTGTCGTGACGGCGGCTGCGAATCACCTGCACCACCTGAATCAGCGCCACCAGACCGGCTCCGACCATTACGCCGTGCGGAATGTACAGCGCGTTAATATCGATACCAGCAACCGGTTGCGCATAGGCACGCAGCAGGAAGCCGATGCCGAGCATGGTCAGCGCCCAGATATTGCCAATGAATGCCGTACCAAAGGCGGACATCGGGATTTTCAGCATCGAGCCCGCGACGCCGCCCACGATTCCAGCCACCAGCAGCCACGCCTGGCGACCGCCCTTATCACCGGCTTTGATCGCTTCTGCCGCTGCCACGCCTGGTGGCCATGCATTGCTGGCCGGGAACACGCGCGTATCAAACAGACGATACAGCAGCCACGCATCCAGCAGCATTGCCGCGCTGACGCCGACAAACAGCGGCAGCACCAGCTGCGGCTCACCCAGCGCCCACGGCACGGCAATCGGCATCAGCAGGCTATTGGCAGCGCCGAAGGTGGCGGAAGAGATAGCGGTCTGTGCAAGGTTTTGCACTTCAACCGAACGGTAGCGGCGAAACCACTGCAGTGGAATGCGCGCCAGCAGCATGGCAAATAGCGCGCCGATAATAGAAGTATTGGGCGTTACCCCAATAGTTGTGATCAGCTGTACCCCAATGATGGCCCCTGCAACTGACAGCAGAACCAGCATCAGGCCCACGCCAATATTTTTTATTGGATTATCCAGACGCATATTATCCCCGTATTTTCACCCTGTAGAAAACGCGCAATGACATTGTGCCCGACACGCGGAACCTCAACGTTTTATTCATCGTTCCCTGATTATTGAAATAAGCAGGTCCGAAGACCTGCTATTTCCCCGGTGTGGCGCGAAGTATTACGCCTTGAAATCAAATTAGGGTTGCCCTGTTTTATTCAGGACGCTGCGCCGTATTTTTCGGCCATCAGTGCAGCCGTTGCGCGCAATTCGCTGAGCAGCGCTTCCGGATAACCCGGGGCCGCTTCCTGCGAAAGAAATGAGAGACACAGTGCGGCACTTTCACCGCGGTGTTTATTGGTTACCGCTACGGCAAGCGAGCTAATGCCAGGCAGCGTTTCATTGCGGGCCAGTGCCCAGCCCTGCTGACGAATCAATGCCAGCTCTTTGCACAGTGCATCGATATTCAGCGGTGAATTGATCGACGCGGTTTGCCAGTTATCGCTGAAGCGCGCGCGCACCTCGTCATCACTCAACTGCGCTAACAGCACGCGGCCGGTCGACGTGCCGGTAACCGACACCCGTGTACCCGGCGGCGTCACTAGCTGGGTAAAGAAGCGACCGTGGTACATGCGCATCACCAGCACATCGTCACCGTCCAGCACCGAGATATAGCCCATGCAGCCGCTGCTGGCCGCCAGGCGCGCCATCGGCGCCGATGCGCTGTCAATCAGCGGTGTCGAAAGATAGTGCCCGGCAACGGACAACAGCACGCGGCCAATCTGAAAACAGCGGCTGTCGGGATCGCGCTCCAGTAAGCCTTCGCTTTCCATGGTCGCCAGCAGGCGCGACACGGTACTTTTCGGCAGCCCCAGCGCCTCCACCACCTCGGTAAAGGTCAGGCCGGGATGGCCCTGCGCCACGCCAAAGCGCTGAAACAGCTTAAGCACGGCGGCGGCATTTTCGAGTGTGGTCATGGCGCTGGTTTCACTATATGGAACTGAGTTCCTGTATCGATAACCCGAAAGTAAAACGCGACGGTTTATCGGTCAAGCGCAAATTTTGCACCGGACAAAACGCAGTCTATTTAAGGCAGCAGAAAATAAGGGCTAAAGGCAAAATAAAAAGACGTTATCAGGCAGGAGAGCGATTAAACAGAAAAGACGGCAGCTTTTATCGCCGTAATTAGCGCATCAGGGAAAATAAAAAATCTATTTAGCGACCGGACGTAATTACGCTAAAGCGGGCATCCCTGCCCGCCGGGATTATTCTTTTTCCACATCTTCATAGCGGTCTTTGGCATCCTGCGCTTCCGCTTCCGATTTATGTTCGCTAATTAAGGTATCCGGACGTGGATGGTCAGCCCGTAATTCATACCAGGTGACGGTATTGCCCGCCTGCCCTTTTTCAACGGCAACAATGCGCGCTTCTCGCGGATAGGGTGGTCTGGTTGGCATCGTTTTCCCTCTTATGTCAGGTTTCCACACAGACAGCGGTGATCCTCTGCCTGCTATTGAGTATAGACAATCGAGGATCGCTGTAAAAAAGAGGGAGAATTCTTAGGCAGTTAGCTGGCGCGGGCGAGAGACAGCGATTGCAGAATATGTTCCACCACCTGCTCCGGTGCCTGCATCGCGTTGACTTCATGGTGCGCGGCCTGACGATAGAGCTGCGCGCGTTCGCGCAGGATATCTTCCATCTCTTCCGCGATGGGCCGGCCGGTCAGGGTCGGACGCTGTGCCGCTTCTGGCTGACGCTCCAGCCGATCGGCCAGCACGCCAGAGGGTGCGTTGAGCCAGATGACCTGGCCATGCTCGCGCATGAAGTGGCGATTGACATCAGCCAGCACCATGCCGCCGCCGGTGGCGATTACGCTGGCAGGCGCGGTAACCGCCCGCAGCGATTCACTTTCACGCGCGCGAAAGCTGTCCCAGCCTTCCGTCGCCACAATCTCTGCCACGCTGCGCTGTGTGGTGAGCTGCAGGTGGTGGTCGGTGTCACGAAAGGCATAGCCCAGCGCTTGCGACAGCGCCTGGCCAATGGTGGTTTTACCGCAACCGCGTGCGCCGATCAGATAGATGGGTAATGACATCCGGGCTCATCCTCCGCCGTAGTCTGCCGCGCGGGCAACGTCATCAGGTCAGTAATGCGTCGCATGATACCTGGATTTTATTTTATCAGCCAGCCGCGAAGCACGAATTACGCGTATTTCAGCGATAGCTAATGCCATTATTTTGATTTTTAACGGGAAAACGATGCGCATTTCGTGCATCAGACGATTTGTAAGCGCGGGGCAACATTTGCTTACCAGGCCGCTGATTTACTTTCTGTCACGCAGCCCGCATATACGCTTTATAGTTCAGGCAACGGACGTCCTGTTGGTCGCCTGAAGAACAACACGCTATGCCTAACCGGAGGTTCACCATGCAGAGCCAGGAACAACAACTTATTGAAAGCCTGTTCAGCCGTCTGAAACAGGCAGAAAGCCAGAGCGGCCCGCGTGATGCCGGTGCCGAACAGTTAATCAATCAGCATTTACAGAGCCAGCCCGGTGCGCCCTACTACATGGCGCAGGCGATCCTGATTCAGGAAGCGGCGATGAAAAAGCTCAACGCGCAGGTATCGGAGTTAGAGAGCCGTCTGGCGCAAGCGCAGCAGCAGGCCCCGCAGCAAAGCAGCGGCGGTTTCCTGTCGAGCCTGTTTGGCGGCGGTTCACGCCCGGCGCAGCCGCAACAGCCGGCATGGAACAGCGCACCGCAACAGCCACAATATGCCGCACCGCCTCAGCAGCAGTATGCTGCACCGGCGCGCGGTACCGGTTTCCTGGGTGGCGCACTGCAAACGGCTGTCGGCGTGGCCGGCGGTGTGGTGATGGCGGACATGCTCACCAGCCTGTTCCACCATTCGCAGCCGGAAGAGATCGTCAATATCATCAACGAACCGGCGCTGCCGCAGGTGGATGATAATCTGGACACCTTCAACGGCAATGACAGCAACAATGCCTTCCTGAATGACAATTCAGGCTGGGACAACAACAGCTTTGCCGATAACAATGATTTCAACGATTTCGGCAGCGGCGGTGATTTTGACGACGACGACAGCTTCGTCTGATTAACGCTGACGTAACCATTTATCCAGTTCGTTGGCAAACTGCTGGCGGTCTCGTGGGCTTAATGCCGACGGGCCGCCGCTCTGAATGCCGCTGGCGCGCATCGTTTCCATAAAATCGCGCATGGTCAGGCGCTGGCGAATGGTATCGCTGCTGTAACGCTCCCCGCGCGGATTCAGCGCTGCCGCCCCTTTCTCCAGCACTTCTGCTGCCAGCGGAATATCGCCGGTAATCACCAGCTCGCCCGGCTGCACGCGTTTCACAATCTCGTTATCGGCCACATCAAAGCCGGCAGCCACCTGCAGCGTTTTCAGAAACGGTGACGGCGGTACGCGCAGCGGCTGGTTAGCAACGAAGGTCACGGTGACTTTGGTGCGCTCAGCGGCGCGATACAGCACCTCTTTGATGACATTGGGACACGCATCGGCATCCACCCAAATCGACATGTTTAATCCTTATTAACGGGCAATGCCTGCGATCTTGCCGCGCTGACCGCGAATGGCAAATGTTATTTGTGCGCGACTTGTTATTCACTGCCGCTGACGTAAGCTAACCCACTGAGAAAACCGAACCACGTTAAGGATAAAGCGATGCTGGAGAAGAAAATCGGGTTTGTCGGCTGCGGCAATATGGCGAAAGCCATCATCAGCGGCCTGGTGAACAGCGGGCAGATCGCCCCGGCCAATATCTGGGTGCACGATCGAAAACCCGACACCAACCAGGCGATGGCGCAGCAGTATGGCGTGACGGCGGCGGAAAGCGTCGAGAGTCTGGCACGTGAAGTGGACATTCTGTTTGGCGCGGTGAAACCCAACGTGATTCTCAAAGTGCTCAAGGATCTGGCCGGCCAGCTGAAGAAAGATGCGCTGGTGGTGTCGATTGCCGCAGGCGTGACGCTGGATTCGCTGGCGGCGGTGCTCGGTCACGATCGTAAAATCATCCGCGTGATGCCGAATACGCCGTCGCTGGTCAATGAAGGCATGACCTCTATTACGCCGAACGTGCTGGTGGAACCGCAGGAAGTGGACGAGGTGGTGACCATTTTTGAGAGCTTCGGCAAAGCGGCGGTGGTGAACGAGTATCTGATTCATGCCGTGGTGGGTGTCAGCGGCTCGGCACCGGCTTACGTGTTTATGTTTATCGAAGCGATGGCTGATGCCGCCGTGCTGGGCGGCATGCCGCGGGCGCAGGCTTATCAGTTTGCGGCGCAGGCGGTAAAAGGTTCTGCCCAGATGGTGCTGGAGACCGGCAAACACCCTGGCGAACTGAAAGATATGGTGTGCTCACCGGGCGGCACCACCATTGAAGCGGTGAAGGTGCTGGAAGAGAAAGGCTTCCGCGCTGCGGTGATGGGCGCGATGCAGCAGTGCATGGCGAAGTCCGAGGCGCTGAGTAAGCAGTGATGGTGCGGGTTTTCCCTCACCCTAACCCTCTCCCGCAGGCGGGAGAGGGAACTGTTGGGTACTGGCTTTGACCTTAACCCTGATACGCTTCAAACAGCGCCAGGCCTTGTTCCAGCGTCATTGGCTGCTGCATCTCATGCACCAGCGCGGCGGTGAGCGTGTACATGCCGGCTGAACACACTGCCGCAATCATGCCCTGCTGGCAGTAAAAAGCGATGAAGCGTTTGTCCTGCAGCGATCCCAGCAGGCGATAATCATCCCACTCCTCTGCATGCCCCAGATACTCATAGCGGGTGCCGTAATGCGCAGTCCAGAAGAACGGCACGCGATCGTACATGATGCGTTTGCCCAGCATATTCAGCGCGGCAATGCGCCCCTGCTGATGCGCCACGCGATAGTGCTCAATGCGCTGCACGCCACGCGGCGTGAGATAGCTGGCAATATCTCCCGCGACCCAGATGTTTTCACTGACCCGCAGCTGACTGTCGGCCAGCAGGCTGCCATCCTTCTGTAAGGGCAGGTCGTGAATAAAATGGGTGGCCGGCACAATGCCGGTGGCAAACAGCACCTGGCTGGCTGGCACGGTTTTGCCACCTTTGAGCCGCACGCTACTCACTGCACCTTCACCGGTCAGCGCTTCCGTTTCACCCTCGACAAATTTCACGCCGTTGCTGCGGTGCAGCTCATAAAAATGACGGCCAATCTCTTCGCCGAACTGGCTGGCAAACGGCAGCGGATGACGCGCCACCACTGTGACATCAATGTCGCGGTTTCGCAGCGCACCGGCCACTTCCATACCGATAAAACTGTTGCCGATAATCACCAGCTGCTGCGCCTCATCCACCTGCGAAATCAGCGTGTCGGCCTGGCGCAGTGAACGCAGCAAATGCACGCCATCCAGATCTTTGCCCGGGATATCTAGCGGCTGCGGCACGCCGCCGGTCGCGATCAGCAGCTGGTCAAACTTCACCTGCTGCCCGTCTTTCAGCACCAGCGTCTGCTCCTGCGCCTTCAGCTGCACCACCTCCCCCTGCAGCCACACCACCGGGCCCAGCACATCCTGTTTCAGCAGCTTGGGTACCTCGTCGATGGCCATCTTGCCGGAGGGGACAAATTTACTCAGCGTGGTGCGATCGTAGGGGGCGTCGCTTTCACGCTCAATACGCACAATACGGCCGCTAAAGCCTTCATCGCGCAGCGTCCAGATCGCAGCACTGCCCGCCGCGCCAGAGCCGAGAATCACGCACACCGGCGCTTCACCCTGGGCCACCGGCGCACTGGCCGGCGACATCGCCTGCGGATTGATCAGCACCTGCCCCTGTTCAATGCGCACCGGATAGCGTTTGAGATTGGCCAGCGCCAGCGGCTCGCACATTTTGCCATCGCGCAGCTCAAACACCGCCTTATGCCACGGACACACCAGTTTGTCGCCGCACACTGCGCCCTGCTCCAGCGGTGCGCCCGCGTGCGGACATTTTGCCTGCAGCGCCTGCACGCGGTCGCCATCGCGAATCAGCACCATATCCGTTTCGCCGACGGTCACTTTAGTGGGTTTACGCTGCGCCAGCGCCTTGAGTTCCACGACAGATTGATAGCTCACGGTTCGCCTCCTTCGGGGTTATTCGTCTGATACGACAATTCCTTACAAAGAGTAAGTGTGGCAAAGCGTGAGGATTTAGCAGGAGAAACAAAGCGAAACGGCGGTTAACTGACTGTTAAACCGCCGTTTTAAGCGGCACGAAAGGATCAGAAGAAGACGCTGGGCACGATGATCAGCGCGAAAATCGCCACAATCAGTCCATGTTTGACCCAGTAATACAACCGGCGATTACGTTTCTTCAGGTTCTGACCGGCATCGCGCAGCGCATAAACGTATTTGAAGATGCGGTTGAGGAAGCCGGTACGATCGTTTTCGTCGTTGGGCGACGCCGCTGCTGACATTAACGTCGAGCCCACCCAGTGATTGACCGCCTGCGCCCAGCGCCATTTCATTGGCCGCTCGATATCGCAAAACAGGATGATACGCGTCTGCTCGCTTTCATTCTGCGCCCAGTGCACGTAAGTTTCGTCGAAGATCACCGCCTGACCATCGCGCCAGCTGTGGCGCTGACGATCCACTTCAATAAAGCAGCGATCGTCGTTGGGCGTTTGCAGCCCGAGGTGATAGCGCACCGAACCGGCATAAGGATCGCGGTGTTTGCCCAGATGGCTGCCCGGCGGCAGTTCAGCAAACATGGCCGCTTTAACGCCGGGAATGTTGCTCACCAGTTCGGTGGTTACCGGACAGAGTTCGCGCGCTGACGGATGCGCATCGCTATACCATTTTAAATACAAGCGCTTCCAGCCACGCTTGAAGAAGGTATTAAATCCGGCATCGTTATGCGTCTGCGCCGCTTTAATGTGATCCTGCAGGCGAATGGCTTCATCGCGAATCACCTGCCAGTTATCGGTCAGCTGACGCAGCTCAGGAAAATCCTCAACCGGAAAATAGGGCTGTTTAGCCGGCAGTCGCGACAGCCCGGTCATAAACATATTGATCGGCGCCATAAAAGTGGAGTGATCAAATAACTGACGGGAAAACTTTTGCTTTTCCACGCCGCGTGAGTGGGCGTAAAGCACACTAACGATAAATACACCAATAATGATCGCAGCGACCATACAACAGGTTCCTTATGTTGCACGTAAAGCCGCTCTGGCCACGGTTAAGCGTCAGAGAGACTGGATGGGGAGAAATGGAATTTTATGTAATGATTTTGTAAAGTTTTGGCAACGCGTGCCGTTTATGACAGAAAAAAATACCCCGCGTATTAACCCTGCGAGTGCGGACACAAAAAAGCGGCCCGCAGGCCGCCAGAGGTTTAAGCACTCTTCTTCAGACAGCTGCTCATAAAGGTTTTACGCGCATCGCCGCTGAGTTTTTTCTCTCCTGCTTCGCTATTACAGCTTTTCATTTTCATCTGCTGCGGCGTCATATTGCCCATTTTGCTGTCTTTCTTCAGGCATTCGCTCATAAAGCTTTTACGCGCATCGCCTTTCAGATTTTGCGCGCCTGCATGCTGATTACACAGCGTCATTTTTTCCTGCTGCGCGGTTTTCTCCGCCGCGCCCGCACCGCCAGCCAGCAGCAGGCCTGCTGCCATTATTGCCACAAGACACGATTTCATTGCCGGTTTCTCCGTGTGATTATTGCCTGTTAAGCATGGCACGGAATAAGCAAAGCGGAAAAAAATCTATGCGCGTACGGCGGGATTATTCGCGCGGGTGGTTGAGCAACTTTTCGACGTAATTGCGCAGCATCAGCGCGTCCGGATTTTCCTGCACGGAAGCGGCGGGCGGCATCGCGCGATCAATACCCGCCGCGATGTCGCTAACCTGGGCGGCATCCAGTCTGCGCAGCATGGCGGTGAGCACGATTTCCAGCGCCTCAACCTGGACCACTAATTCTTTAGACTCTTCTTCTTTTTCTGCCAGCTTGAGCAGGAGTTCCGCAATCAGGTTTTTCATGCGATGGACTCAGTCAGAATGGGAAAACAAAAATTAGCATTGGCAGGATTAAAACAACAAGAATTTTTGCCGGCCAGAGGAAAAATAATGGTTAGCCGAAGCGTAAAAAAAGTGGCTGAAATTCAATATATAACGGCGAAACGTTTCACTGACAAAATACGCCGCAGATAAAACGTTTCGCATCGCTGCATTAATTATGCACTGGCGCTAAATTAACGCGGACCCTGATACCCATGGCCGGGACCGCCACCGCCAGGACCACCCCAACCTCCTCCTCCGCCGCCCGGCGGCGGAAAAAGACAACCGCTTAACGCGGACACCAGCGCCACAACGGCAGCGAGCTTAACGATACGGATCATATTGACCTCAGGTTGCTGAAATTGCGCTGAGTGTATGAAGCGGCAGTTAACACGGCAATACAGAATGCTCCGCAACCCGGCGCTATTCATGCCTGCTCACCACGCTTAACGTTTTAGTGGCAAGAAACCGCTAAAAAAGCCTCACAGACCGCGCAATACACCAGCTTAAGTTACAGCGAACGCTGTGCCGCAAACGTCAGTGCTGCTCGCTGTGCGCGCAGTAACAAAATTGCGCGCTGCGTCTTTACAGCTAACGCCATTTCACGCAATGTGAGCGCAATACAATTAATGAGATCTCACTATGACCTTAGCGGCTGTTTCTCTGAGTGAAGTGCTGGCGCGCCGTGACTGGGAAAACCCGGTTATCACCAGCCTGCATCGCCTGGACGCGCATCCACCGTTTGCCAGCTGGCGCGATGAAGTCAGCGCGCGCGATGGCCATTCCTCACCTGCGCAGCAGCGGCTGAATGGTCAGTGGGCCTTCAGTTATTTTACCGCGCCGGAAGCGGTGCCGCACAGCTGGCTGCTACAGGACTTACCGGACGCCGCAACGCTGCCGGTGCCTGCCAACTGGCAGTTGCACGGCTACGACGCGCCCATTTATACCAACGTGCAGTATCCCATTCCGGTCAATCCCCCTTTGGTTCCACGCGAGAACCCCACCGGATGTTACTCGCTCACATTTAAAGTTGATGACGGCTGGTTAAGCCAGGGGCAG
Source organism: Pantoea sp. VS1 (assembly GCF_002207995.1). Lineage (NCBI taxonomy): Bacteria > Pseudomonadati > Pseudomonadota > Gammaproteobacteria > Enterobacterales > Erwiniaceae > Pantoea > Pantoea sp. VS1. The sequence goes on along the minus strand of NZ_NHZE01000010.1, from coordinate 41,630 downwards.
ACGCGCATCATCTTTGATGGTGTCAGCTCGGCCTTTTATTTGTGGTGCAACGGACAGTGGATGGGCTATTCGCAGGATAGCCGCTTACCCGCCGAATTTGATCTCAGCCACGCGCTGCAGCCGGGAAACAACCGTCTGGCGGTCATGGTGCTGCGCTGGAGCGACGGCAGCTATCTGGAAGATCAGGATATGTGGCGCATGAGCGGCATTTTCCGCGACGTGACCTTGCTGCACAAACCGGACACCCGCCTGAGCGATGTGCAGATCGAAACCGCGCTCAGCCCGGAATATCTGCGCGGCGATTTACGGGTGAGTGTCAAAATCCATGCCAGCGCGCGCCCGCTCAGTCAGTGTCGGGTGCGCGTCACGCTATGGCGCAACGGCGACTGTATTGCGCAGCACGAACAGCCGCCGGGCAGCGCCATCATTGATGAACGTGGCCACTATCCGGAACGCACCCTGATGGTGTTGCCGGTACTGCAACCGCTGTTGTGGAGCGCCGAAACGCCTCATCTCTACCGCGCGGTCGTCACGCTGCTTGATGATGCCGGCGAGGTGATTGAAGCCGAAGCTTATGATGTGGGTTTCCGACGCGTCAGCATTGAGCACGGCCAGCTGTGCCTCAACGGCAAGCCGCTGCTGATACGCGGCGTTAATCGTCATGAGCACCATCCCGAGCGCGGTCAGGTGGTGGATGAAGCCAGCATGCGTCAGGACATTGAACTGATGAAGCGCCACAACTTTAACGCGGTGCGCTGCGCTCACTATCCTAACCATCCGCTGTGGTATCGGCTGTGCGATGAGTACGGCCTGTACGTGGTTGACGAAGCCAATATCGAAACGCACGGCATGCAGCCGATGAACCGCCTCTCCGACGACCCGCGCTGGTTTGCCGCCTATAGCGAACGCGTAACGCGCATGGTGCAGCGCGATCGTAATCATGCCTGCATCATCATCTGGTCGCTGGGCAATGAGTCCGGCCACGGCAGCACGCACGATGCGCTGTACCGCTGGGTGAAAAGCAGCGATAGCACGCGCCCGGTACAATATGAGGGCGGCGGTGCCAACACGGCAGCCACCGATATTCTGTGCCCGATGTATGCGCGCGTCGATCAGGATCAGCCCTTCCCGGCGGTGCCGAAGTGGTCACTGAAAAAATGGATCAGCCTGCCGGATGAAGCGCGTCCGCTGATTCTGTGTGAATACGCCCATGCGATGGGAAACAGCTTTGGTGGCTTTGCCAAATACTGGCAGGCATTTCGCCAGTTTCCGCGGCTGCAGGGTGGCTTCGTCTGGGACTGGGTCGATCAAAGCCTGACGCGTTATGACGAACACGGCCAGCCGTGGCAGGCGTACGGCGGCGATTTCGGTGACGCGCCCAACGATCGCCAGTTCTGCATGAACGGGCTGGTGTTTGCCGATCGCACGCCGCATCCGGCGCTGTTTGAAGCACAGCGCGCCCAGCAGTTTTTCCGGTTTACGCGCGATCCCGGCGATGCGTATCGCGTGACCGTCACCAGCGAATATTTATTCCGCCGCAGCGACAACGAACGGCTGCGCTGGTGGATTGAGCAGGACGGTGTAACCCTCGCGCGCGGTGAATGGGTGCTGGATCTCGATGCCGAAGGCAGCCACACCTTTACCGTGCCCGCGCCTGAAGCGCTGCAGGGTGAAGCGTGGCTCAACCTCGCGGTGCATCAGATCGCCGCCACGCCCTGGTCTGAGGCGGATCATCGCGTGGCCTGGGATCAGTGGGCGCTGCCGGCCGCGCTGCCGGTTACGTTGCCGCCGCTCAGCGCCTGCGCGCCCCAGCTGGAAACCAATCACAATCTGGTGGCGGTGGTGCTGCCCACGCAGCGCTGGCACTTCTGTCGCCGCAGCGGCGCGCTGCTGCAGTGGTGGGTGAACGATCGTGAAACCATGCTGACACCGCTGGAGGAGTGCTTTATTCGCGCACCGATCGATAATGATATCGGCACCAGCGAAGCTGCCAATATCGACCCTAACGCCTGGGTCGAGCGCTGGAAACGCGCGGGCTATGATCGGCTGCAAACAGAGTTGCTGGCGATGCAGGTCGACAGCCTGCAGCACGGCGTGCAGATCGAAACCTGGCATCGCGTGCTGGGTGAGGGTCAGCACCTGTTTACCAGCCATAAGCGTTATGGCATTAGCGGCGATGGCGAACTGACTATCAGCGTCGATGTACAACAGGCCGCCGGTCTGCCGCCGCCCGCGCGCATCGGCCTGCGCTGCCAGCTGGCTCAGGTCCCGCACCAGGTGAGCTGGCTGGGTCTGGGGCCTCATGAAAACTATCCGGATCGCCAGCTGGCGGCGCAGTTTTCACGCTGGCAGCTGCCGCTGGCGGCGCTCAGCACCGGCTATGTCTTTCCGGGTGAGAATGGCTTGCGCTGCGGCACGCGCCAGCTGGATAGCGGCAGCTGGCAGATCAGCGGCGACTTTGCCTTCTCGCTCAGCCGCCACAGCCTTGAGCAGCTGCGCGCCACCTCGCACCGCCATTTGCTGCAGGACGAACCCGGCTGCTGGCTGCATCTCGACGGCTTCCATATGGGCGTCGGCGGCGACGATTCGTGGAGCCCGAGCGTCAGCCCGGAGTTTTTGCTTTCTCAGCGGCGCTGGCACTATGCGCTGACGCTGCGTCAGCCGGCTTAGTAGCGGCCGCCGGGCTAAGGGGTTTCAGCTCGGTTTTTGGCCGGCGATAGAAGCGCCGCAGCAACAGCACGTTGAGCAGAACGACGACCGCGGTAGCGAAGAATACCCAGCGGTAACCGGTGGCGGCTGAGACCGCTGCGCCCAGCAGCGGTCCGGCGACGTTACCGAGGTACATGAACGACTGGTTATAACCAAAAATACGGCCGGTGACGTTATCGCGTGAATGACGCACCAGCAGAGTTTGCACCGCCGGCATCATCGCGCCATCGGCAAAGCCGAGCAGAAAGCGCAGGACGCCCAGCTGCGTGGCGCTGGTGACAAACGACATGGCAATCAGCAGCAGCAGCGAGGCGATCATGGTCGCCAGCAAAATACGCTGGGTACCGATGCGATCGCCGAGTTTGCCGAGACGCGGTGCGGCGATGAGTGCCGACACGCCGGGCAGCGCGGCAATCACACCACTGAGAAACGCGATATTCTGCGCATCCGGCGCCAGCTCACGCACGAACAGCGTCAGGATAGGATTCACCGAGCCGTTACACATCTGAATCACCATGGTGGTGACGAACAGGCAGAACATCAGACGTGGATTATCGAGGCTGCGCATTACTTCGCGTCCGCTCAGTTTGTCCTGCTTGCTCACCGGCGTGTAGCCGGTCTCCTTAATCAGAAACAGCGTCACCAGAAAGCTGACCATCAGCAGTACCGCGGTAACGATAAACACCATGCGCAGGCCCAGCCAGTCGGCCAGCAGACCGCCAATCATCGGCCCGAGGATCACGCCGCCAATTTGTCCGGTCGACACGCAGCTCAGCGCCCAGCCGCTGCGCTCACGCGGCACCTGCGCGGCCACCAGCGCCATGGCGTTGGGAATATAACCGGACGTCAGTCCCATCAGCGCGCGGAGCAGCAACAGCTGCCACGCCTGAGTGACAAACGCCTGCAGCAGAATCACCGCCCCCATGCCAAACGAAGCGCGCAGCAGCATCAGCTTGCGTCCTTTGCGATCGGCAAGGCTGCCCCACAGCGGCGCCACGGCGGCAGAAACAATAAAGGTGACACTGAAGGTCAGGCCTGACCAGATACTGAGCGCGTTGCCGCCACGGATACCCAGCTCTTCCACGTAAAGCGGCAGGAAAGGAATGATCTGACTAATGGCCAGGCCGGTAAAAAAGCAGCCAAACCAGACGGATATCAGATTGATCTTCCAGGATTCGATGGAGCGTAGCATGAGCGCAGATGTCAGAAAAAATGAAACGAGGGTTCAGTCTAACAACCTCGTAACATTACCGGACGGCAAAACATGGCATGCGGATGAAAACGCAGTTTTTCGCTGCCGGGCGTGATTCTGCTCACAGCAAATAGGGCGATGCCTCACTTTTGTAGTGTCTTTATGTGCGGTTACCTGGCATAAGGCCCGATAAGCGCATCGCGAAAGACGGCAAACGTGAAAAAATATGACGATTCGTTACTGACAATATTCCACACCGCATCTATGTTTAAAAAATCACCAGTCATCACTGGCGAGGCGCTGCCCGTCCTGGACAGTCCGCATGCTTAATTCAGGTTTTCAGTTGCTGCCCGTCGTGGGTGGCAGGCTTCGTTGTCTCTGCGGAGGTCGGCTATGAGAACGCACCATGACAGCGCCAGTCGGGCGATTACCGACTATTTCAACAGCCCCGCCTGGCACGCGCCGCACGAGAGCGATTTGCTGGCCGCCATCATGCGCGAGCTGATGGATGATGGCCAGCCCGCCACCAATAAAGCGGTGATTGCCCGCGTGATTACCCGGCTGGAAGTGGAAGGCGATGAACAGCGCCTGCAGAGTTACCGCAACCTGCTGGCGCAGCTGTTAGAAGCAGGGCCGCAAAAATAGCAGCCCCGGAGATTATTTCACCACCCGCAGCTGGTCGGCTTCGCTGACCACTGCTTTACCGCTCTGACGCTGATACAGGCACAGTTCCCGCCCCAGCTGATTTTTCATGTGCTTTTGCGGATAGCGGCCTTCGAGCAACAGCGCATCGTAGCCAACGCTGTCGTCGTACATGATCGGCTTGCCCACCACTTTCACCGCTTTCAGACCGCTGGCCTGCACACACGCCTGCTGCAGGTTTTTATCGTGTTGCTGCCATGCCGCCTCGCTTGAGGCCTGCGCCAGCGGGCTGAGCAGCAGCGTCAAACACAGCGTTCGGGTCAGGTATTTCATCGTCACTCCTGTAAGGTCAGTCTGTTATTGCTGCCTGTACGCCTGGCGTCGCAGAGCCGCGATTAAACGCGCGCTATGGCGGGAGCAATATGGCGCAGCAGGCAGGTTGTAGCGAAAAAAATTCCCGCCGTAGCGGGAAGAAACAAGACGAGCATTGCATATTCGAGAGTGACGAGGAAATCTCCGTAATGCGCAGTTATCCTCGCCCGCCGCCGTGACAGCCCGATGACAATGCCGTGTCCGTTTGGTGTTACCCGCAGTAAACCCGGGAAATTTTCCCGTTCTGATCGCCGAGGAAATTCAGGCGGCGCAGATTGAAGTCCATGGTGGCGGCACCGTTCCACGGAATCGCACGCACCGGTACGGCAAAGCGCTGGGTATCAAGCGCGCTCAGCGGCTGACCGAGGTAATTCTGATACTGCGAGGCACCGCACTGGTCGGTTTCCGGATCGTGGCTGACGGCGTGACTGCTGTCAGTTTTACTGGCTGACTGACAGGCCGTTAAGGCGAGCATCGCCGTCAGCAGCAGCGCTTTTCCATAATGGTTCACAATTTTCTCCTCCTTGATAATGAACAAGCGGGTTCCTGAGAGTAACAAAGCGTGCCGCCGATGCGAAAATTTTTCCAGCAGACTGGTCGCATTGCGTGACAAAAGGCGCGATTTTCTGCTCACATTTTCGGATTAATCGCACGCTGTGTCTAAAAATCACCCGGCCAGACGCTACAATTATCTAAGACTTTTCTGAGGAGGTAATGATGGAACTGGCTATTTTTATCGGCTTCGCCATCGTGATGACCTTCGTGGCCGTCCGGGTGCGTTAAGCCTCGTTAATTTTCTCTCTGCCGTTGTGCACCAAACGGTGCCAGCGGCATCCTCCGCGCCAGACAGGTCATTCGGTTCCCTCTCCGTCTGCTCGCCAGCGATGAAAGCGCAAGCCATCATGCCGCGTATCGCCTGTGATGAGGCGGTCAGTTAGCACCGCGATTGTGGCGTATCTGAACCGGCGAAAATCTCCGCAAACGCACCTCGACAGCACCGATCGCCGTTGCTACTATGCGTCTTCCTCTGCCCGCTGAGTCGCCTATGGACACCCAATCCGACAAAGTTACGTTGACCCTGTTTTACGTGGGTAGCTTTGTGGTTTATTACCTCGTGACCATGTTGATTACGCTGTTTCCCAATTACGGGACGCTGCGCAATAACGGCTTGCTGGTGCCAGTGCTGTGCCTGTTTGAATTTGCCGTGATCTATCCGCTGTACCGTTTCTACTGCCAGCGCCGCAGCGACATTCCTCTGGGCTTTCTGCGTCCCGGCCAGGCACTGCTGTTTATCGGCGCGCTGTTTGTGCTGATGGTGGCGCAGACGCAGTTCCTGCAGCCGGAAGGCTGGCTGATTGAACAGAGCCAGCAGGGACGCAGCTCAATGCTGATTCTGCTGCTCACCGCCGTGCTGCTGGCGCCGGTGTTTGAAGAGGTGCTGTTCCGCGGCTTCCTGCTGCAGGCGTTTTTGCTGTGGGCGCCCAAAAGCCGTTTTGCCTGCATGTTGCTTACTTCGCTGCTGTTCGCCGCGTTACACACGCAGTACGTGCACTGGGAAACCATCGTTGCGCTGACGCTGTTCTCGCTGCTGCTGTGCTACGCGCGTCTGCGCAGCAACAGCCTGGCGCTGCCGATTTTTCTGCATACGCTGAATAACCTGATCGCCATCCTGCCCGCCTGGTTCTACGCCTGATCCCCCTCACTGTTTGCTAACGATGCCATTAATTTCCCTGCATTTTCAGGTACTATCGCTTTTTAGCCTGCAGGAATGATGGTCGAAGCGCTGATGATTACTATGCTGGATGTGGCCCGCAAAGCGGGCGTTTCTAAAGCCACCGTGTCGCGCGTGCTGGCGGGCAACCGCTATGTGAGCAAATCCACGCAGCAGAAAGTGTTTCAGGCGATAGAGGAAACAGGCTACCGCCCGAATCTGCTGGCGCGCAGTCTGGCGACGCAAAAATCGCAGAATATCGGCCTGATCGTCACCCATTCGCTGTTTAACGGCCCCTATTTCAGCGAGCTGCTGTACCAGACGGCCACGCTGACCAACAACTATGGCCGCCAGCTGATCCTCGCCGATGGCAAAACCAGCGCTGACGATGAGCGCGCGGCAATCGAGTTTCTGCTCGATCTGCGCTGCGACGCCATCATTATCTACCCGCGTTTTCTCGACACCGCCGCGCTGGAAGCGATCATCGACCAACACGATATCCCGATCATGGTGGTTAACCGCCGTCTGACGCAGCACGCGGCGAACTGCGTCTGGGCTTCGCACCAGCAAAATACCCGTGATGCGATGAATTACCTGATTGCGCGCGGTCACCATGACATCGCGTTTATCACCGGACTGGCGGGATCGCCCACCGCCGACGCGCGTCTGGCTGGCTATCAGCAGGCGCTGGCCGATCATCAGCTGCCGTATGAAGCGGCGCGCGTACTGCCGGGCGCGTGGACGCCGGAGAGTGGTCAGGCAGCGGCACGCCAGTTGCTGAGTGCCGGCGTACCGTTCAGCGCGCTGATGGCCAGCAATGACGATATGGCGATTGGTGCCGCGCTGGCGCTGAATGCGGCGGGCAAACGGCTGCCGCAGGATGTATCGCTGATGGGCTTTGATGATATTCGCATGGCCGAATTTTTCCTGCCGCCGCTCACGACGGTTCACGTGCCGGTGGCGGAGATGATTCAGCACACGCTGGCGCAGCTGGTGGCGATGCTGGAGGGCGAAGCGATTGCGCCTTTGCCGCCGTTCAGCGGACGGCTGATTGAGCGCGCTTCCGTGGCCGATGGACCGTTTCGCCGCTCATAACGCCTCGCCGGTATCCTGCGTGACCAGCCACTGCTCCAGTTGCTGTAGCGTAGCAGCCTTAACGCTCTCCTGCGGGCGCACCAGGTAATAGGTGTGCCGGCCACAGTCCAGCTGGTAATCCTCCATGGCGATTAGCGTGCCTGCCTTCAGCTCCGCTTCCACCAGCACGCGCTGCGCCAGCGCAATTCCCTGCCCTTCAATGGCGGCCTGATAGGCCAGCGCCGAACTTTCCATCTGCCGCCGGTGCGGCAGCGCGTCCATTTCCACGCCAAATGCTTCGCACCAGCGCTGCCAGTCATCAGGACGTCCGCGCACCAGCAGCAGGGTATGTTGCGCCAGCCCGGCCAGATGCATGCTGGCGCGCCGGTCAGCTGTCGGACGGCACACCGGCACCAGCACGTTTTTCACCAGCGGCGTGGCGTGCTGCTGCGGCCACGTACCATCACCAAGCCGAATCGCCGCGTCGCAATCCACCGTATCGTCCCATTCCGACGCGGTCGTCAGGCGCACGTCAATCGCCGGATGCGCCAGCTGAAACTGTGCCAGCCGCGGAATCAGCCAGCGGGTGGCGAAGGTGGTGAAGGAGTGCAGCCGGATGACCGTGCGGCCGGCATTGCGCTGCAGCGTGGCGCTCGCCTGGCGAATACCGTCGAGTTGCTGGCTGATTTGCAGAAAATAGGCATTGCCGGGCAGCGTCAGTACCAGCCCGCGCCCCTGACGCTGAAACAGCGCCGTGCCAAAGTACTCTTCCAGCAGACGAATCTGACGACTCACCGCGCCTGGCGTCACCGACAGGCCATCAGCCGCTGCCCGCACGCTGCCGCTACGGGCGACATATTCAAACGCCAGCAAGGCATTCAGGGGTGGCAAATCACGCATCAGATAACCGTTCAGTTTTTCTCAATGATGGAGCAATTTTAATCGATTGTGGCGAAAAGGCCAGACGCGCATCATTTCTGTACAGCGGCAGCCAGCCCGATAACGCTGACTGCCAGGTTGTCACATTGATTCTGACACTGGAGCACACTGGAATGATTAAAGTCACCAATCCTGCCGACGGCAGCCTCGTCGGCGAAGCACCGTTCATGCGCCACGACGAGGTCGCGGCCGCTATCGATCGCACCTGTGCCGCGTTTCCGGCATGGGCGGCAAAAAGCGCGAAACAGCGCAGCGACCTGCTGCGTGGCTGGTACGATCTGGTACGCGCCGATAAGCACCTGTTTGCTGAACTGATGGTCAGGGAGAACGGCAAATGCCTGAGCGAAGCGCTGGGCGAAATCGAGTACGGTCTCGGCTTTATTGAGTGGTATGCGGAAGAGGCCAAACGCGTCAACGGTGATACCCTGCCGTCGCACGATGCTAACGCCTCCGTGCTGGTGGTAAAAGAACCGGTCGGCCCGACCGCGGCCATCACGCCGTGGAACTTCCCGTTTATGATGATCACCCGCAAAATCGCTACCGCGCTGGCCGCGGGCTGCACCATGATCATCAAACCGGCAGAAGAGACGCCGCTTACCGCGTATAAACTGCTGGAGTATGCACGTCAGGCTGGTATTCCCGCTGGCGTGTTTGAGATGGTGACCGGCGATCCGCAAGCCATCGGTGAAGCTTTTACCAGCGATACGCGCATCCACAAAATCTCCTTCACCGGATCAACCCGCGTCGGCAAACTGCTGGCGCAGCAGTGCGGGGCCACGCTGAAAAAGATGACCATGGAGCTGGGCGGCAACGCGCCGTTTATCGTGTTCGCCGACAGCCCGCTGGAAGAGAGCGTGGCCGGGCTGGTCAGCGCCAAACTGCGTAACTCCGGGCAGGTGTGTATTTCGCCTAACCGCATCTTTGTGCATGACGCGATTTACGATGCCTTTGTGCAGCAACTGGTGAAAACAGTCAGTGAGATCCGTGTCGATCAGGGTATGCAGCAGGAATTTGTGGTTGGCCCGCTGATTAACCGCATGGCGCTCGATAAAGTCACCGCGCTGGTGGATGATGCGGTAGCACAGGGGGCGACGCTGCGCCTCGGCGGCAAGCCACACGCGAAGGGCGGGCTGTTCTATGAACCCACCATCCTGTGCGATCTGGACGCCTCGTTTGCCGTGCACAACACCGAGATTTTCGGACCGGTATTTGCCCTGTACCGTTTCAGTGATGAAGAGCAGGTGATTCGCTGCGCTAACGACACCGAATACGGTCTGGTGGCCTATGCGTGGACGCGTGACGTTGGCCGCGCTTTCCGCCTGTCGAAAAAACTGGAAGCCGGCATGGTGATCCTCAACTCCGGCTCAGTCGGTACGGCATCAGTGCCGTTTGGCGGTATCAAGCACTCCGGCTACGGCCGCGAGGGCGGCCATTATGGTATTGAAGAGTATGTGCAGGTAAAATATGTGCTGATGGCGGGACAACACCGCTAATCACGCTGCTGGCGCGGCGGCGACCCAGCCGGGATGCCGCCGCGCCGCGCGTTAGTATTCCACCTCCGCATCAGGCTGTGCGCCGTTATTGCGGATCAACTGCTGATACCAGAAAAAGCTCTTCTTGCGATAGCGCGCCAGATCGCGCAGATCGTGTTCATCGCGGTTAACGTAGATAAAGCCGTAGCGTTTGCTGATGCCCTGATGGGTGCTGACCAGATCGATGGCCGACCACGGACAGTAGCCAAACAGCTCGACGCCATCGGCAATTGCCAGCCGCAGCTGAGCGATATGCTCGCGCAGATAGGCGATGCGATAGTCGTCATACACTTTGTTGCCCGCCTCCAGCGTGTCGAACGCACCGAGACCGTTTTCTGTCACAATCAGCGGCAGGCGATAGCGCGCGTAGATCTCGCGCGCGGTAATGCGGAAACCGACCGGATCGATATACCAGCCAAACTGATTCTGCTGCAGATGCGGATTGTTGCAGCCGACGTACACCGATTTGTCGATGCCGGCCATCTGCTGGTCGGCCTGCTGCTTGCTGTTCAGCTCACCGCGCGCGACCTCAGGCATGTCAGCACTGACGGTGGCCGATGCATAATAGTTGAAGGCGATAAAGTCCGGCTGACCGGCGGCGATGGTCGCCATATCCTCCGCCTCAATATGCGGCAGCCAGCCGCGCTGCTGCAGAAACGCCCATACCACGTTGTTGTAATGGCCGTGCACCGCCAGGTCGAGGTAGAGCCAGTTGCGGATCGCTGAAAAGTTATCGGCGGCCAGCACATCTTCCGGTCTGGCGCTGGCGGCATAGATACAGGAGATGTTCGGTGCCGGGCCAATTTTGGCCTGCGGCAAGCGCTGGTGACAGGCAATCATCGCTTTGGCCTGCGCCAGCATCATATGGTGGTTCTGCTGATACAGCGTCTTCTGCGCATCCACCGTGCCGGCCGGCAGCGTGCCAATCACCTCACCTTTGAGGATCATCATGTTCTGTTCATTGATGGTCAGCCAGTATTTCACCCGGTCGCCATAGTGCTCGAAACAGGTGATGGCGAAGCGCTCAAAGGCGGCCACGGTACGCCGGTTTGACCAGCCGCCATCCTGCTGCAGCGCCCACGGCAGGTCGAAGTGATAGAGCGTGACCAGCGGCTCAATGCCTTGGCGGCAAATTTCATCAATCAGTTGCTGATAAAACTGAATGCCCGCCGGATTCAGCTCGCCGTCACCCTGCGGATAGATGCGGCTCCAGGCGATGGAGAATCGATAGGTTTTCAGGCCCAGCTCCGCCAGCAGCGCGATATCTTCCCGGAAGCGATGATAGTGATCGCTGGTGACGGTGAAATCCGTCATCCCCTCAGGAAAATGGCCTTTATCGATCACCGACGGCCCTTTGCCGTCTTCGTTCCAGGCGCCCTCGACCTGATACGCCGAGGTTGAAGCGCCCCACAGAAAGCCGTGCGGAAACGCACCGGGGTTAGGATGTTGCATACTGCCTCCTTGTTAGTCTGCAGCCAGCTCGCGCCGCAGCTGGATGATCTCTTCCGCCAGTTCACGGCACAGCATGGCGTTCATCAGGTGATCCTGCGCATGCACCATGATCAGATTGACCGGAATTTTGCCGCAGCCTTCGTCGGCACCGATCAATTCGGTCTGGATACGGTGCGCGGCTCTGGCCGCCTCGCTGGCTTCGCTCAGCAACGCATCGGCGCGTGGCCACTCTTTGCGCCGCGCAGCGCGCAGCGCCTCCATCGAGCAGGAGCGCGCTTCTCCCGCCTGAATAATCAGTTCCATGACCGTGCTCTCATCAATTTCCATCATGCCTCCTTAACCGGTTGCGCTGCAGCGGCCTGCTCTAGCTCCTGCTGCAGCAGTTGCCGCTCATAAATTTTGAAAAACGGGTAGTAAATCAGCGTGGCGATGGTTACCAGCACGGCAATCAGCACGATGACGCGCCAGTCCCAGCCGGTCGACCAGGCCGCCCCGATCGGTGCCGGCGTGGTCCAGGGGGCCAGCGACACCACGTGGTTAATCAGGTGGGTTTTGGTGGCTGTCCAGGCGAGCGTGGCGTTGACTAACGGCGCGCAGATAAACGGAATGAACAGAATCGGATTCATCACCACCGGCGAACCGAAGATGACCGGCTCGTTGATGTTGAACATGCTGGGCACAATGCTCAGCTTGCCAATCGAGCGCAGATGCGCCGAGCGGCTGCGCAGGTAGAGCAGCACCAGCCCCATGGTGGAACCGGAGCCGCCAATAACGATGAAAAACTGCCAGAACGGCTCGATAAACACGTGCGTGATCGGCTCACCGGCGTTGAGCGCCTGCTGGTTGAGGCCAAGGTTAGTCAGCCAGAACGCCTGCAGAATGCCGCCGACAATCACCGCACCGTGAATGCCGGCGAACCACAGCATGTGGCACAGCAGCACCGCCACCAGCACCGCCGGTAACGAATCCGAGGCGGAGATAATCGGTGCGAACAGCGCCATGATCGCCTGCGGCAGCAGCAGGCCAAACTGCGCCTGCACCCACAGGCTGAGCGGAAACAGCGTGATGAAGATGGCGATGATCGGGATCAGCAGATCGAACGACTGACGAATTTTGGGCGGCACCTGCTCCGGCAGCTTAAAGCCGATGTTGTGCTTTTGCAGGAAGTGCATCAGCTCAGTGGCGAACAGCGCCACCAGAATCGCGGTGAAAATGCCCTCGCCGCCGAGTGAACCAACCGGCAGCGTGCCGTTGCTCTGTGGCGCGGCCACCACCAGAAACGCCATCAGCGCCAGGCTGGCCGCCATAAAGCCGTTCATCTTGTAGCTGTTCGCCAGGTTATAGGCGATGGCGCTGGCGATATACAGCGCCATGATGCCCATGGTCATGTTATACGGCATCATGATTTGCGCTTCATGCGCGCGCACCATACCGAGCCACCACTGGGCAAACGCCCATGAGCTGTCAGCTGAGAACGGCGGATGGGCAAACAGCAGCATAAACGAGCCCACAATCAGAAACGGCATCGAGGCAATAAATCCATCGCGGATGGCAATCACATGGCGCTGGCTGGAGAGGCGTCCGGCCAGCGGGCTGATGCGGTTTTCAATCACACCAAATAACGATTCGCTTATGCTGCTCATCGGCGAGCTCCTTGCATCAGGCAACAACAGAATAAGCCTGTGCATTGGCGCACAGGCGTAAACAATTATTTTATTTTCGGAACAATCGTCAGGCGTGAATCAGCTTTAGCGAATCATCTAATATTTTCGCGCCATTCATCATGCCGTAATCCATGCTATTAATCACAGTGATAGGCTTATTTAGCTGCTGCGCCAGCGGCTGGAAGTCCGCCAGTTTGTATTTAATCTGCGGCCCGAGCAGGCAACAGTCAAAGTTCGCGATCTGATCGTTAAACTCTTCAATGCCAACGGCTTTTATCTCAACCTCGACGCCCTTCTCTTTGGCGGCCTTCTCCATTTTCTGCACCACCATGCTGGTGGACATTCCGGCGGCGCAGCAGAGTAGAATCTTTGGCATCATTCAATCCTCAGTGTGGGGTTTAATTAACGAATACCCGCGCTAAAGATTTTCTGCAACCGGTTTCAGATTTGCGTTACGGATCTGTGAGAAATATCAAAAAGCGCGCTGCAAATTTAATCGGGATGCAATAATAAACGGAAGAGATTATGTGAAAGTCGGGGAACAGTGGCGCGGCCAGACACAGCGCGCCACCGGGGGCAGAACGTCAGGAGATGGCGGAATCTTTTTGCTTGTCGGCTTCGAAGTGTGCCTTGAACTGTTCGTAGATGGAGATCATATTGGAGGCATCGCCGTGCAGCGGGCTCAGTTTACCGGCGCGTACCAGTTCGATGACCAGTTGCAGGGCGGCCTGTTTTGGGCTGCTGGCCGGATGGGCAATTTCATGAGACATCAGATATCACTCCTTATTGTTGTCAGTGCCGCACAGTTTAGCCCAGATTGTGCTGCTAATGGGCGCGGCGCTGGTTATCATCATTCTGTTCGGACAAAAAAGCCGCTCAGGCTGTTCATTGACGCCTGAGGCGTTTAGCTATACTGGATCAAAAAAAGGAACACACAGCCACGCATTCCGTACCACGGGAATGGTGCAGAAGGAGTCGGTTATGTTGATTGGTTTTGTCTTGTTAGTGAGCGCCTGCGGCCACGATGCCTGTGATGCCCTGCCGGTGTCGGAGCGGATTTACCCCACGAAAGTGGCCTGCGAACAGATGGCCGATCGCATCCATAAAGTCCGGCCGAACGTGGTGCTGCTTTGTGGGGAAGTGCACCGTTAATTCGGTGCCAGTGCGTCATCAATTGCATAAAAAACAGCCAGACGGCATTGCAACCTGGGCCCGCAGCGTTCAAAATATAAGCTGCTTTACACTATTACAGTTGTGAATCCCATGAAAAAAACTCGCCCCCGTCGTCCCAACGGACGCTGGGTTTATTACATTTTGTATGACGGCATTCTCTGGCCCTGTCCGGTGCGCTGGGAGTGGGAGAGCGGCTTCGGCGGCTGGCTGCCGTTTTACTATTCGCCCACCTTTGAATTTGTCGCGGGCGATCCGCGCAAGGCCTACCGCATTGCGCGCAGCAGCGTGCGCAATCTGCGCCAGCATGAGCATGACGGCGAATATGCCTGAGGCGTCAGAACTGCCACGGCAGCCACGAGGCTGTCAGCAGGTAGTGCACCAGTTCCAGCACCAGAATAATCATCACCAGCACCCCGAGCTTGTGGCGGCATACCCAATCCTTTAGCCCCATATCATCGCCGCCCAGCGAATCAGCATCAGCGCGCCGCAGATGCACAGCAACACCACAATCATCTTCCAGTGTTTTGTCGCAGCCAGTTTTTTTGCCACGTTTCCTCCAGACAGCAGAAAGCAACGATGCGCCCGCAGGCGCATCGCATAGTCTACCGCTGGTCACCCGTGAGGGCGATTAATTATTCAGCGTATAGTCGAGGGTGATTTCGGCATTCAGCACCTGAGACACCGGGCAGCCGGCTTTGGCTTTCTGAATGATTTCATCAAATTTGGCATCATCGATGCCCGGCAGCGCAATGGTGCTGTTGAGGGCAATTTTGGTGATGGCGAAGCCGTCGCCCTTTTTGTCCAGTGAAACA
The DNA here is from genome assembly GCF_002207995.1 of Pantoea sp. VS1. Lineage (NCBI taxonomy): Bacteria > Pseudomonadati > Pseudomonadota > Gammaproteobacteria > Enterobacterales > Erwiniaceae > Pantoea > Pantoea sp. VS1. Next base: position 26,358 of record NZ_NHZE01000010.1, on the reverse strand, counting down.
TCGGCGGTGGTGTCGATGCTTTTCGGTGGATGACCGGCCTGGCCCAGCATCAGCGACAGCGCCATGGAGAAGCAGGCGGCGTGTGCCGCGCCAATCAGCTCTTCCGGATTGGTGCCCTTCTCGCCTTCAAAACGGGTGTTAAAACCGTATGGCTGGTTGCTGAGCACGCCGCTTTCAGTGCTAACCGTACCTTTGCCTTTGATGTCGCCTTCCCAATGGGCCGATCCTTTCTTATGAATGGTCATGTCATTCCTCCTGTTAGTCAGACAGCTATTCAGTATAGACAAGAGCCGGCGCTTTGCCTGGCTTAGCGCACCGCGTGCGGGCGCGCCGGGCTGAGTCCGGCTTCGCTCAGCAGCGCATTCGCCTGCACCAGCGAATCCTGGGTAATGTCCGCAATGGTTTTCGCGCCGGTCAGCGTCATCGCCACCCTCATCTCTTTCTCAACCAGACTCAGCAGATTCTCCACGCCGCGCTGGCCGTGCGTCGCCAGCGCATAGATAAACGCGCGTCCCAGCAGCACGCTGTCAGCCCCCAGCGCGATCATGCGCACCACATCCAGCCCGTTACGAATGCCGCTGTCGGCCAGAATGGTGATGTCGCCCTTTACCGCGTCGGCGATGGCCGGCAGCGCGCGCGCCGACGACAGCACGCCATCCAGCTGACGTCCGCCGTGGTTGGAGACCACGATACCATCGGCGCCAAACCGCACCGCATCGCGCGCATCTTCCGGGTCGAGAATACCTTTTATCACCATCGGCCCTTCCCAGAATTCGCGAATCCACTCCAGATCCTGCCACGAGATAGACGGGTCGAAATTTTTCGCCAGCCAGCCGATATAATCTTCCAGCCCGGTAGGGTTACCGAGGTACGTGGAGATATTGCCGAGATCGTGCGGACGCCCGTGCAGCCCGACGTCCCACGCCCACTGCGGATGGGTGACCGCCTGCCAGTAACGGCGCAGCGCGGCATGCGGGCCGCTCATGCCGGAGTGCGCATCGCGGTAGCGCGCGCCCGGCGTCGGCATATCGACGGTGAACACCAGCGTCGAGCAGCCTGCCGCTTTGGCCCGCTCCAGCGCGTTGCGCATAAAGCCGCGATCGCGCAGCACATACAGCTGAAACCACATCGGACGGTTAATCGCCGGTGCCACCTCTTCTATCGGGCACAGCGACACCGTCGACAGGGTAAACGGAATGCCGCGATTGGCTGCCGCACGTGCCGCCTGCACTTCACCGCGTCGCGCGTACATGCCGCACAGGCCGACCGGCGCCAGCGCCACCGGCATCGACAGCGTTTCATTGAACAGCCGTGTTTCCAGACTCAGCTCAGCCATGTTTTTCAGCACACGCTGACGCAGCGCCACATCAGAGAGATCGGCCACGTTGCGCTTCAGGGTATGTTCTGCGTAGGCTCCGCCGTCCAGATAGTGAAACAGGAATGGCGGCAGGATACGTTGCGCCGCGGCGCGATAGTCACTGGCAGCAGAAATAATCATCAGTTGTCTTCCTTACGGGTAACCTGCGTGGCGCCCGGTAACCGCGTGATGCGGGCCTGGCGCGCTTCGTCTTCATGCAGCGTTTTCATGGTGGTGTGGACAAAGCCGAGGTGATCCATCGCCGCCTGGCGCGCCGCGTCGGCGTCGCCCGCCATCACCGCATCGAACATCGCCTGATGCTGGGCGTTGAGCTGGTTGAAAATCACCGGCTGGGTGTACATACGCTGGCGGCTGTGCAGCACGGAGGATTGCAGCAGATCGAAAAATCCGCGCATGGTCTGCAGCAGCACCAGATTATGCGAGGCTTCGGCAATGGCGAGGTGGAAGCGCAGATCCGCCTGCGCGGCCAGTTCGGGATCGTCGCAGTCGTTCATTTGTATCAGCGCGTCAAAGGCATAGCGCAGCCGCTCTTTATCCGCCTCGGTGGCACGCTGCGCGGCGTGCCAGGCGGTGCTGGCCTCAATCGCGTGGCGCGCCTCAAGAATATCCCAGCGGTAGTCAGGATCGGCGGCCAGTAGCTGGCGAATCGGCTCAACGATGCGCTGTTCTGACCACGGCTCCTGCGGCTCGCACAGCCAGGTGCCGCCGCCGCGTTTACTGATCAGCACGCCACTGCTGATCAGTTGCTGGATGGCCTCACGCACCGACGAGCGCGACACGCCGAAGCGGGCGGCCAGCGCACGCTCCGAAGGTAAACGCATGCCGGGTTTCAGCTGATGCTCTTCAATCCAGGCGCTAAGACGCGCGCGCAGCGTATCCGCCAGCCGCGGTGTGGGTTCAGTCATGGAATCATCCAGGTAAAGACATACGCCTGCAGCGTGGTGATCACGCCGACCATACAGGTAAAAATCAGGCTGTGTTTAACGGTAAACCGGAACAGATCGGACTCGCGCCCCACCAGCCCCACAGCGGCGCAGGCGATGGCGATCGACTGCGGCGAAATCATTTTACCGGTGACGCCACCGGTGGTATTGGCAGCCACCAGCAGCACATCCGACACCCCAATCTGCTGTGCGGTAGTCGCCTGCAGCGCGGCGAACAGCGCGTTGGAAGAGGTATCGGAGCCGGTCAGAAAGACGCCCAGCCAGCCGAGGAACGGCGAGAAGAAGGTGAAGGCCTGGCCGGTGTGCGCCAGCGCCAGGGCCAGCGTGGCCGACAGCCCTGAGTAGTTAGAGATGAACGCAAACGCCAGCACCATGCCGATGGAGTAGATCGGCAGCGCCAGCTCCTTCAGGGTTTCGCCAAAGGTGCGCAGCGCCGCCGCCGGCTTCATGCGCAGGAAAATCACCGAGATCACCGCCGCCAGCAGAATCGCAGTGCCGGTGGCGGAGACCACGTCAAATTTGAACAGCGCCGCATACGGCGTTGCTGCGCTCACTACCGGCGGCATGCGTGCCACCAGCTCGTGCAGCAGCGGCACCGGCACGCTAAACACCCAGTCATACAGCGCGCCGCCTTTGGCGAACAGCGCTTTAAACGGCGGAATACTCCACAGCGTAACGGTCGCGGTAAGGAACAGGAACGGCATCCAGGCACGCACAATCTGCGCCAGCGTGTAGCGTTGCGTCCCTGAGGGCGCAGCCTCCGGCGCGGGCTCTTTAAAGCGGAAGATGCGCACCGGCTGCCAGCGGCGCAGAAACAGCGTCAGGCAGATCAGCGAAGCCAGCGACGAAATGATGTCCGGCAGCTCCGGGCCAAGGAAGTTAGAGCTGAGGTACTGGGCGATGGCAAACGAGCCGCCGGCCACCATCACCGCCGGCCAGGTCTCTTTGATGCCGCGCCAGCCATCCATGATCGCCATGATCCAGAACAGCACGATGAGGGTGAGAAACGGCAGCTGGCGTCCCGCCATCTGGCCAATCTGGAAGCTGTCCAGCCCGGTGACCTGACCGGCGACGATGATCGGAATCCCCATCGCGCCGAATGCCACCGGCGCGGTGTTGACGATCAGGCACAGGCCGGCGGCATAGAGCGGATTAAAGCCCAGCCCGACCAGCAGCGCTGCGGTGATCGCCACCGGTGCCCCAAAGCCTGCCGCGCCCTCTAAAAACGCGCCAAACGAAAAGCCGACGATCAGCATCTGCAAACGCTGGTCTGGCGTGATGGAGAGAATCGAGGCGCGAATGATATCGAACTGGCCGGTTTTCACCGAGATCTTGTAGACAAATACCGCCGCCACGATGATCCAGGCAATCGGCCACAGGCCGTATAAAAAACCATACGCCACCGACGCCAGCGCCTGGGGCACCGGCATGCCGTACAGCAACAGCGCCACCAGCAGCGCCAGCACCACGGTGATCGTACCGGCCTGATAGCCCTTCAGCTTGAGCTTAATCAGCGCAAAGAAGAAAAAAACAATCGGGATCACCGCCACCAGGCTGGATAGCCACAAATTGTTGAGCGGATCGTAGTTTTGTTGCCACACCTGCATGCCGTTTCTCCAGAGGTCACCAGAGGGATGCGGCGCATCGGCAAAAGCAGGCGTGCGCCGCAGATTGTTGCCCGGTTCAGGACCACAATTGGTAGGACCACATTGCGGCTGACGGGCTTTCTGGCTCCAGATAGTTAATGCATTGTTAACCCAAAGCAACGCGGCAGGCGTGATTTTTCGTGTTATGTGACCATGTGGCTACATTTTTATAACATTGGTAGGACCAATCAGCGCGTTGCCGCACCAAAGGCGCTCGCATAGCTGCGCGGATGAAAACGCAGATTGAGTCCGATCAGCCCCAGCGTCACGATGCCCTGCATCAGCCATACGCTGGCAAAGCTGTGGGTGAGCACCTGCAGCTGACCGGCAATAAACGGCATGCAGCCGGCGATGATGAATCCTGCGCCCTGCATGAAGGCCACCAGCCGCGCGCCTGCCTGCGGCTGCGGCAGATGATCGAGCGCCAGCACCATCGCCAGCGGGAACGCGGCACCGAGACCGAAGCCGGCGATGGCGGCCCACAGCCACGGCGCCAGCAGTGGCGCAAAAAGAAACCCGCTCATTCCGGCCAGCTGACACAGCAGACTGACAATCAGCTGCGGACGGCGATCGGCACCGCGCGCCAGCAGCGGCATCAGCAGCGCGCCGGCAACCTGGCTCAGAATCATCACGCCCAGCAGCGAGCCGCCGGCCTGCGCCGACCAGCCCAGCCGGTGATACGCATCCGGCAGCCAGGCCACGCAGGTGGCATAGCCGCCGTTGACCAGGCCAAAGCTCAGCGCCAGCGACCAGGCGCGCGGCTTACGCCACAGCAGCGGCAGCGTTACCTGCGCGGCATCCGGCGCGGCAGGCACGCGCACCCGTAGCCACAGCAGGATAGCCAGCAGCACCGGCAGCGCCCAGCCGCTGAGCGCCAGCGGTACGCCAAGCTGCACGCTGAGCCACGGCGACAGCGCCGCGCCCAGTCCGCCGCCGCCCATCAGTGCGCCCGCCCACAGCCCGGTAACCGCCGCGCTGCGCCGGCTAAAACGCTGTCGAATCAGTCCCGGCATCGCCATCTGCACCACGCCGACGCCGATGCCGGCAAAAAGCGCGCTGAGCACCAGCCCGCTGCCGCTGTCGATTACGCCGCGCGCCGCCAGCGCCAGCAACAGCAGCGTCAGCCCGGCCAGCAGCAAGGGCTTTAAGGCCACGCGCTGCATCAGCCTGGCGCTGAACAGCGCCACCGCGCCCATCATCACCATCGGCACCGCCGGCAGCAGCGAGGCGGCCAGCCCTGACAGATGCAGGCTGTGGCGCAGCAGCGGACTGACCGAGGTCAGCAGCGGGCGCATGTTCAGCCCGGCCAGCACCAGCGCAGCCAGCGTTAACGTATTGGCATGTCGGTTCATAACCCATCCTGCAGTGAAAAGGTTGTCAGCATCGCAGCAGACAGTACTATTTGGAAATGAAATAACACCATGATGGGCAGTGGATAAATGAATCGTCAGCCAATGTTTACGCCGCAGCAGCTATTGAGCTTTGTGGCGGTGTGCGAGACCGCCAGCTTTACCCGCGCCGCCGAGCGTGTGCACCTGTCGCAGTCGACGGTCAGTCAGCAGGTGCGGCGGCTGGAAGAGATGGTGGGTAAAGCGCTGTTACAGCGCACCTCACATCAGGTGGCGCTGACCGAAGAGGGAGAAAAATTGCTCGGCTACGCGCGGCGCATCATCGCCCTCAATGGTGAAGCGCACGATGTGCTGAGCGATAAGTGGCGCGACGGCATTGTGCGCATTGGCGTGCCGGAGGATTTTGCCGCCCCGACCGCCAGCCTGCTGGCCGGATTCAGCCGACAGCATCCGCAGCTGCGTCTTGACGTGATGAGCGGCATGTACGTCGATTTGCATCGCGCATGGCAGCGCGAAGAGCTGGATCTAATGCTGATCAAGCAGCCGGGCGGCGATCGCCCGCTGGCCGCCCGGCCCGAGCCACTGCTGTGGCTGGACAGTGCCGAACACCCCTGCTTTGACCAGACGCCGCTGCCGCTGGTGGTGTTTCCGCAGCAGGGGCTGTATCGCGAAGAGATGTGTCAGACGCTGGATGCGCTCGGCCGCAGCTGGCGCATCAGCTACAGCAGCGCCAGCCTGGTGGCCCTCGCCAGCGCCAGCGCCGCTGGACTCGGCCTGACGCTGCTGCCCGCCAGCTGCCGCCTGCCCGGTCACCGCGTGCTGGGCAGCGCAGAGGGTTTACCGGTGATCAGCCATTTCGAGCTGGCGCTGTTCTGCCGTAAGCCGCAGGATGCGCTGCAACAGGCGCTGGCCGCTGCGCTGGTGCAATTCTGCCAGCTACAGTGGCAGTGATTTTTCCACTGCCAGGCAGTGGGAAATATCGCAGCGCGGCGGCGTCGGTTTTGCCAGATTAGGTTTTTTCCTTTTGCCTGGAGTTTCCGATGCCTCTGACCGCTTCCAGCCGCCGTGATTTTCTCAGCCACGGCGTGCGCCTTACTGCCGCAGGCAGCCTGATGATGGCTGGCATGAGCAGCGCCGCCCGTCCCGACACACCACCGGTCTCGTCCACCCCGCCGCCTGCCGTGGCGCACTATCAGCTGCTGAATGTGCGCCTCGAAGAGGGATTTGAGCGCGACGGCGCGGAGATTGTCGCCACCCGCACCGCGCTGTACGACATCACCATTAAAGAAGGCAAGTTCAGCGCCATTAGCGCCGCCGGCCAGGCGCGCCAGCCTGCCCTGCCGCAGTGGGATGCCGGCGGTGCGCTGCTACTGCCGCGCACGCGGGACATGCACATCCATCTGGATAAAACCTTCTACGGCGGACCGTGGCAGGCACCGCGCCCGCGGCAGGGCAAGACCATCATGGATATGATTGCGCGCGAGCAGGTGCTGATTCCCCAGCTGCTGCCAACCTCGCAGGCGCGCGCCGAAGCGCTGATTGGCCTGCTGCAAAGTAAAGGCAGCACCGAAGCGCGCAGCCACTGCAACATCGATCCAGTCAGTGGCCTGCAAAGTCTCGAACATCTGCAGCTGGCGCTGGCCAACCATCCGGCGTTTCGCTGTGAGATCGTTGCTTTTCCGCAGCATGGTTTGCTGCATTCGCAGGTCGATGGTCTGATGCGTGAGGCGATGCAGCTCGGCGTGCAGTATGTCGGTGGGCTGGATCCCACCAACGTGGATGGTGCCATGCAGGCTTCGCTTGATGCGATGTTCCGCATCGCGCTCGACTACGATCGCGGCGTGGACATTCATCTGCATGAGACCAGCGCCGCCGGCGTGGCAGCCATTCAGTACATGATCGCCACCATCGCCCGTAATCCGCAGCTGAAAGGCAAAGTGACACTGAGCCACGGTTTCGCGCTCGCCACGCTGGAAGGTCAGGCGCTGGATGAGATTATCGCCGGCATGGCCGAACAGCAGATGAGCGTGGCGTCAACGATTCCGATTGGCAAACTGACGATGCCATTGCCGCAGCTGCAGGCAGCCGGCGTGACGGTGATGACCGGCACCGACAGCGTGATCGATCACTGGTCACCGTTCGGTACCGGCAGCATGCTGGAGAAAGCCAATCTGTATGCCCAGCTGTATCGCGGATCGGATGAGTTTGGCCTGAGCCGCGCGCTGCATATCGCCACCGGCGGCATTCTGCCGCTCGCCAATAGCGGTGAGCGCCAGTGGCCGCAGCTGCAGGATGAAGCCAGTATGATGCTCGTCGACGCCAGCTGCTCGGCGGAAGCCGTGGCGCGCATCGCGCCGGTGCGCGCCACGTTCCAGCGCGGCACGCCGGTATTCAGCGCCTGAAGGCGCATTGCAGCCAGCACCAGCACGCCAGTTCCGGCCACAAAAAAGCCTCCCGCAGGAGGCTTTGGAAGGTGACACCGGCGCGGCAAGCGCGATGATAATGCTGGATTTAAGACAACATCTGAATCGCCAGCGCATACAGGCGCTGGTGCTCATCGTCATTAACAGGCTCTTCTTCCGCATAACAGGCAATCATGGAGCTGACTTTATCGGAGGATAACGTCTCTCCATGCAGATGCAGCGTTAGCACGGCGCGGCCGACGATTTTCAGAACGTCTTCGTTTTGTCCCTGGACATAGTGACTCAATGAGGTGACCTCTGAAGTAATTATTAATTGCCAAATGGCGCGCTAAATATAAAGCAAAGCGGTTAGGATTTTTACTCAGATTTTCCGCGTAACAGGTAACATATAAGCGAAATCTTACTGAAAATAGCCGTAACATGCCGCGATATTGCCGCTTACCTGCCGCTAATATCATTTTTTCCCTCGAAAAAGCGTTTTTACCGTTCGTGCTGCCTCGTGTGAAATTCGGAACATTCATTAAAACTTTGCGATAGTTGCACCTCATCATTGACCTGACAAAGCGCAACGGCTGACTAATTTCACTGCGTGATTATTACCGCAATTGCCGTTGCCGATAGCCCGCCTTTCTGCCAGACTGGCCGCCGCTATTCCTGCTACTACCTGAGATGCTCCTGTGACTGCTTTTTCTACCCTGACGCAACTGCCTGCCAGCCAGCTCGACAACCTGCGCGAGATGGGCTTCGACGCCATGACGCCGATTCAGGCCGCTTCCCTGCCGGCCATCCTTAGCGGACGCGATGTGCGAGCGCAGGCGCAAACCGGCAGCGGCAAAACCGCCGCCTTCGGTATTGGCGTGCTGAACCGCATCGACAGCGGGCGTTTTCATACCCAGGCGCTGGTGCTGTGCCCGACGCGTGAACTGGCCGACCAGGTCAGCAACGTGCTGCGTCAGCTGGCGCGCTTCACCCGCAACATCAAGATCCTGACGCTGTGCGGCGGCCAGCCAATGAGCGCGCAGCGCGACTCGCTGGTGCATGCGCCGCATATTGTGGTCGGCACGCCGGGGCGCATCCTCGATCATCTCAAGCGTGACAATCTCGATTTAAGTCAGTTGCAGAGCCTGGTACTGGACGAAGCCGATCGCATGCTGGAGATGGGTTTCCGCGACGACATGGAAGCCATCATTGGCTTTACGCCGGATTCGCGTCAGACGCTGCTGTTCTCCGCCACCTGGCCCGATACCATTGCCAGCCTGAGTCAGCGCTTTCAGCGCGATGCGCTGGCAGTAGCGACCGAAGCGAAGTCGGAACTGCCGGCGATTGAGCAGCAGTTTATTGAAACCAGCGCCAGCGAGCGTATCAACCTGCTCAGCGCTCTGCTCAGCCAGCAGCAACCGGCTTCCTGCGTGGTGTTCTGTAACACCAAACGGGAATGCGATGAGATTGCAGCCGCGCTCAACGATCGCCAGATCAGCGCGCTGGCGCTGCACGGCGATCTGGAACAGCGCGATCGCGAACGCGTGCTGATTCGCTTTGCCAACGGCAGCATCCGCGTGCTGATCGCCACCGACGTCGCCGCGCGCGGCCTCGACATTAAATCGCTGGCGCTGGTGGTTAACTTCCAGCTGGCGTGGGATCCGGAAGTGCACATCCACCGCATTGGCCGTACCGGCCGCGCCGGCGAACAGGGGCTGGCGGTCAGCTTTGTGGCGGCCGACGAAATGGTGCGCGCCCATGCGCTGGAAGATTACCTGCAGCAGAAGCTCAACTGGCAGCCGGCCAGCACGCTGAAAGGCAAAGGCGCACAGCCGCTGCCGGCGGCGATGATGACGCTGTGCATTGACGGTGGGCGTAAAGCCAAGATGCGTCCCGGCGATATTCTGGGCGCCCTGACCGGTGAAGCCGGTTTCAGCGGCGATCAGATCGGTAAAATCGATCTCACCCCGACCCATGCGTATGTCGCCATCGACGCCGCGCAGGCGAAGAAAGCGCTGATCAAGCTGAAAGAGGGCAAGATCAAAGGCAAAAGCGTGCGCGCGATTCTGCTGAAGTAACTGTCGTGAGCGTGAGGGCGATCGCCCTTACGCTAAATTTTCATCGCCCTTCCCTTCATTTTTTTCCTCCGCTGCCGATAAGTTAATCATGGCGCTATTGCCCTGCCCTTTACTCCGCCCAGATTCTGCCCCGAGGCCACAATGGATAATTTTCAGAAAGAGATCGATGAACGCGCCAACCTTGCGCTTTCTAACAAATTTGAACTGCTGCTGTTCCGGCTGGGTTCCGATCGGCTGAAAGGCAAGTCTGAGCTGTACGGCATCAACGTATTTAAACTGCGTGAAATTGTGCCGATGCCGACGATTACCCGCGCCGCCGGCATGAATTCACCGCTGCTCGGCATGGCCAGTATTCGCGGCCAGTTTATTCCGGTGATCGACCTGCCGGCCGTAACCGGTTGTAAACCGGAAACCGGCCTCAACCTGCTGCTGGTGACCGAATACGCGCGCAGCACCCAGGCATTTGCTGTGGAATCGGTGGAGAACATTGTGCGTCTCGACTGGAATCAGGTGCACACGGCGGAAGCGGGCATCGGCAGCCGTAACATCACCAGCATCGCCTGTCTGGACACCGACGGTCAGAGCAACAATCTGGCACTGGTGCTCGACGTCGAGCAGATTCTGTATGACATCATTCCGTCGGTGCGCGGCGTTGAGCCGAGCGAAGAGACGGCGAAGAATTTCAACCTCAAACCCGGCCAGGTAGCGATTGTTGCTGAAGACTCCAAAGTGGCGCGTCAGCTGCTGGAACAGGGGCTGAAAAGCATGGGCATTCCGGCCATCATGCACAATACCGGGCTTGAAGCGTGGATTAAAATCAGCGAGATGCAGAAAGAAGCGCAGGCTAACGGCGAGTCGATTCACGACAAAATCGCGCTGGTGCTGACCGACCTCGAAATGCCGGAGATGGACGGCTTTACCCTGACGCGTAACATCAAGCGCGACGACGCGCTGCGGCAGATTCCGGTGGTGATTCACTCCTCGCTGTCCGGCAGCGCCAACGAAGATCACGTGCGCAAAGTGGGCGCTGACGGTTACGTCGCTAAGTTTGAAATCAACGAGCTTTCCAGCGTGATTTATCGCGTGCTGGAGAAGAAGCGCTAAGCGCTTGCTCCGACCTTCCCCTCAGGCGCGATATTCGCGCCTTTTTTGTGCCCGCTCGCCTGTCATTCGCTGCATTAGCGTTACGTCGTATTTATCCTGTCTTACTGATCTATTAATCGTCTGAGGTCACCATGAATGGTGACCCTACAGGGCCTCTGCGCGTTTTTTGCAGGGGCAGTTTATTGCGCATTCCGCCACGGTGCGGGAAATGAAATGCGCGATGAATCGCGCCGCTACGGTTTGTGCGACGGGATAATGCAGATATCCCATCCGCAATAAATCATGATGGCGCGACTTATCGCGCAGATATTCCTTTCATAGGATGCCGCTGATAACCGCACGGGTGGTAGCGGCGCAATTTATTGCGCATTCCGCCACGGTGCGGGAAATGAAATGCGCGATGAATCGCGCCGCTACGGTTTGTGCGACGGGATAATGCAGATATCGCATCCGCAATGAATCATGATGGCGCAACGTATCGTGCAGATATTCCTTTCATGTGATGTCGCTGATAACCGCACGAGTAGTAGCGGCGCAATTTATTGCGCATTCCGCCATGGTGCGGGAAATGAAATGCGCGATGAATCGCGCCGCTACGGTTTGTGCGACGGGATAATGCGGATATCGCATCCGCAATGAATCATGATGGCGCGACTTATCGCGCAGATATTCCTTTCATGTGATGCCGCTGATAACCGCACGGGTGACTGATATTCCTTCCATGTGATGCCGCTGATGACCGCACGGGGGGTAGCGGCGCAATTTATTGCGCATTCCGCCACGGTGCGGGAAATGAAATGCGCGATGAATCGCGCCGCTACGGTTTGTGCGACGGGATAATGCAGATATCGCATCCGCCTCTGCGCGTTTTTGTCGGGTGCGCAATTTTGCGCACCGACATAGGCCGTGACGCCAGCTAATTACGACCAGTGATTAATCAACCTTAAGCCCTCTTAACCGTTTTGTGACAAATCCCTAAAAAATTAAAGTTAAAACATTAGCAACCGATAACTTTAGCGCCTGCGCAGGTGGCGCCAGACCCGTCTCGTCGCAATGGCAAAAAATCTTTCCTTTACACATCATCGACATATTGCAGGCCCATCGTCTGCGTTTCCGTTTTAATACAACAGCATTCTGGCATTGCGGGGAGATCCAATGTTGAGCTTAAAGAATATGAAGGTCGGCGTCCGTCTGGGCATCGCCTTTGGTTTAGTGGTGGCACTACTGGTGGTGATTGGTATCACCTCAATCATGAAGATCAACAACATCAAGAGCGGCATTACCTCGATTGTGGAAGATCGCTATGTAAAAGTGCGCCTCGGCTTTGACGTGCGCGATGGCGTCAACGATCAGATCAAATACCTGCGCGGCATCGTCATCGATACCACGCGGCCGCAGTTCAACGTGCAGCGCTTTCAGCAGCTGGCAGACGCCACCGCCCGTACCAACGCGGCGATGAAGAAGATCGAAGCGATTCAGATTACCGCCGTGGGCAAGAAGAAAATTGCCAGCCTGCTGGCTGCCAGTCAGCAGTTTGAACAGCAGAAAAATGAGGTGCTGGATCTGGTGCGGGCCGGTAAAGCCGATGACGCCAGCTACTACGTACTGAAAAAAATTACCGCCGTGCAGAATGCCTACCTTGACCTGGCGGTGGCGTTTGCTGATTCCCAGTCCTCGCAGCTCCAGCAGGAAGGCGCCGGCATTATCGACGATGGCACCACGGCGATTGAAGTCACGCTGGTGTTCTCCGCGCTCGCCATTCTCGCTGCCGTGGTGATGGGCTGGCTGCTGACCCGTTCGATTGTGCATCCGCTGAATGAAGCGGTGACCATCGCCAGCAAAGTGGCTGCCGGCGATCTCAGCTCGCGCATTGAAATACGCAGCAAAGATGAAACGGGCGCGCTGATGCAGGCTCTGCAGGCGATGAACGATAACCTGCTGACCATTGTTTCCGACGTACGCGCCGGATCCGACACCATCGCCGTGGCGTCCAACCAGATCTCCAGCGGTAACATCGATCTCTCTTCGCGCACTGAACAGCAGGCCAGCTCGCTGGAAGAGACGGCGTCCGCGATGGAGCAGATGACCGCTACCGTGAAGCACAACGCCGACAATGCGCGCGAAGCCAACTCGCTGGTGGCGAAAACCTCCGGCGTCGCCAAAGAAGGCGGTGAAGTGATGGAGCAGGTGATTGTGAAGATGGAGGCGATTGCCCTCTCCTCGAAGAAGATTGTCGACATCATCAGCGTGATCGACTCTATCGCCTTCCAGACCAACATCCTGTCGCTCAACGCGGCGGTCGAAGCGGCGCGCGCCGGTGAACAGGGTCGCGGATTTGCCGTTGTCGCTACCGAAGTGCGTAACCTGGCGCAGCGTTCTGCCTCCGCGGCGAAAGAGATCAAAGTGCTGATTGAAGACTCGGTGGCGAAGGTGGATGAAGGCAGCCGTCTGGTGACGCACGCCGGTTCGACCATTGGTGAAGTGGTCAACAGCGTAAGCAGTGTGGCGGAGATCATGAGCGAAATCACCATCGCCAGCAGCGAACAGAGCAGCGGCATCAGTGAAATCAATCAGGCCATTACGCAGATGGAAGCGGTGACGCAGCAGAACGCCGCGCTGGTGCAGGAAGCGTCTGCTGCGTCTCAGGCGCTGCAGGAGCAGGCCGACCGTCTGGCGCAGTCGATGAGCGTGTTTAAAACCGCTGCGGTTTAAAACAGACAGCCCCGTTCTGCATGCGTCAGACGGGGCCGTTCAGTGTCGCTGGCATGTCATGGCGGTGCGCATCGGGTCCGGCGCACCGCGTCCTGCTGTTAATTCATCAGCGAATAAGCGATGGATGAAATCGCCAGAATCCCCACCAGCACCACAAACAGGTTGCTGATTTTGCCGCTGTACTGGCGCATCGCCGGGACTTTATGAATAGCGTACATCGGCATCAGGAACAGAATCATCGCAATCACCGGCCCGCCCAGCGTCTCAATCATGCCGAGAATGCTCGGGTTCAGAGTGGCAACCAGCCAGGTGGTCAGCAGCATAAACAGCGTGGTCAGGCGATTCATTTTCTGCGGCGTGATGGTTTTGCCGCGGCTGCGCAGCGACTTCGCCACCATGCCGTTGAAGCCTTCACGCGCGCCCAGATAGTGGCCGAGGAACGATTTGGTGATCGCCACGATGGCGACAATCGGCCCCATCCAGGCAATCATCGGCACGTTAAAGTGGTTCGCCAGATAGGACAGAATGGTGATGTTCTGCGCCTTTGCTGCCTGTAAATCGGCGGGCGACAGGCTCAGCACGCAGCTGAACACAAAGAACATTACGGTCACTACCATCATCAGATGGGCGCTGGCGAGAATGCGTGAACACTTCTTCTCCGCGCCGGCGCCGTACTCGGCGCGTTTCGCCACGGCAAAAGACGAGATAATCGGCGAATGGTTGAAGGAGAACACCATCACCGGAATCGCCAGCCACAGCGTCATCCAGATACTGCTGTCGCTGCCGCTTTGCGCAAACGATAAGGTCTCCAGCGCAGCGCCGTGCCAGTGCGGCACCAGATACGCAGCCAGCAGCATCAGCACTGCCACAAACGGAAACACCAGCACGCTCATCGCTTTGACAATCATCTGCTCGCCGAAGCGCACCACCGTCATCATGCCCGCAATCAAAATCAGCGACAGCAGCGCACGCGGCGGCGATACCAGCCCGAGCTGGTGCACAATAAAGCTGTCCACGGTATTGGTGATCGCTACGCTGTACATCAGCAGGATCGGGTAGATGGCAAAGAAGTAGAGCAGCGTGATGATCTTACCGGCACCAACACCGAAGTGCTCTTCCACTACGTCCGTGATATCCGCACCGGGATTTTTGCCGGAGAGCACAAAGCGCGTCAGCGCACGGTGCGCAAAGAAGGTCATCGGGAAAGCGAGAATCGCCATGATGAGTAATGGAATCAGCCCGCCCGCGCCGGCGTTAATCGGCAGAAACAGCACCCCTGCGCCAATTGCGGTGCCGTACAGGCCCAGCATCCACACCGTATCACTCTTGCGCCAGCCGGTTGCTGCCGCCTCCACCGTACCAAGGGTACCGGTTTGTGAGTTATCCATCTGTCTCTCCAAAATTGTCTCAAATGCAGCCGGAACGACGGCTAAAAATTCGCGGCGGCCTGCAGCGTGCGGTCGCTTCACAAAACGCGCCTATGCTACCCGTTTTTGCCCGGCGTGGATTGCCGCAACGCAAGACATGCATCACAAAGGCGGTAAAAATGCGCGAGATGGCGATAAAAGCAACAATAACGCACGAAACACGCACGCAATCGATTGCCTGGGGCGCTATTTGACCTGAGAAGCGTCAGGAGTGCAAGACACAGCGCGAAGTGGACGTGAGCGGGAGAATGAAGTGCGGGGGTGTTGCCTGCAGCAGAGCGCTGGGGAGGAAACTCCCCCGGCAGCTAGCCTCGGGCAATGCAGCACGTCGCCAGAGGATAACGCCGGGAGAATTAAAAATCAGAACGCCCGCATTCTGTAGAGAGCATAAAGGAAATAGTACGCTGTGATAGTATTCAAATTCATAATCATGTACTTCAGTTTTTCATTTTTATTCAGCAGCGTAAAAATACCTTTAGAATATTTTCCGCGCTTGATTTGATTAATTTCCTGCGCAATATCGGCAGGTGAAAACGAGGCGTGATACATAGCGGTGACAATCTGCATATCCAGTGCCAGCACGCGTTTTGAGATTGCTTTTAAAAAATGGTCGAGATTACCCGACGCGTACTTTTCCACAATCGAATCGTACAAATCGGTGAGCGACTGTTTACGCACTTTGAGTTCGCTGTACTGCACTTTACGTTTCGACAGCGATCCCGCCACATCCTCATAATGATAAGCCGCGCCTGGGGTGATCAGAAAATTACTGACGCAGCTGAAAAACTTCAGGTTAAACAGCAGGTCCTCACTCATCGAGACGCCTTCCATGAAGCGCAGATGAAGATCGTCAATAATCTGGCGGCGATAACATTTATTATGCAGATAGCCAATGTTGTCGCTCATCTCCAGCTCGCCCAGCACGTAAGGAATATCCTGCTGACTGAAGAATCCCGCCTGCGAGACTTTGCCGATACGGTTGTCGTTGAGATTGCCAACCATTAAGTCCACCGCTTCGGTCGGCCAGGCATTGAGATTGAGTTTGAAACTCATCAGGAAGTTATCGTCAACCCAGTCATCCGCATCGAGAAACAGGACATATTCCCCGCAGGCCTGCTGCAGCCCGCTATTGCGTGCCGCACTGACGCCTGCGTTAATTTGATTAAGCACCGTAACCTGCGGATAGTGCGCAAACTCCTGCAAAATCCGGGCACTATTATCGCGACTGCCATCGTTGACAACAATTATTTCATAGCTACTGAAGGTTTGATTTAATACGCTTTGCAGCGTACGCCTGATAGTGTTTTGCGCGTTATAGACGGGAATGATAATACTAAATAGCGTTTTTTCATTCATGATAAACTCTCTTTACTGTCTGAGGTTTTGATAGTGCTAAAGAGCTGCCATAGTTTCCTGGGGTTGAAAAAGATCAGATGAATACGCATGACCGGCTGCGCCGGGAAAAAGTAATTCAGCAGGGAGAACGATAAAAACTCGGTTAATACCACGCTCATGGCGGCACCGGTTAAGCCGAAATGCGGCACCAGCAGCAGCGACGACAGCAGGCAAATCACTAATACCGCGAAGGTTTTCTTCACCAGATAGCGATAGCCGTTATATTTGATGATGAAACGATCCATGACGCTGCTCAGCACCGCGCACATCGCACCGAGGCTGAGTAATAACGTCGGCGCGACCGCATCCAGATATTGCTCACCGTAGAAGTCACGAATAAACCAGCCCGACAGCAGCCAGATCGCCACAATTACCGCAGCGGAAACGCCAATTACCAGCAGATGCAGTTTCTGCGCTTTGACGATCGCCTGCTGGTCATTACGCTCAGCAAAAAACGCCGGATAAAACGACGCCAGCAGCGCGCTGGGTAAAAATACCCAGGCGGTCGACAACGTCAGCGCCACGGAAAAAATGCCCGCCTCTTTCACGCCGAGAAAATAAGAGACGCTGATTTGATTCACGCGGGTATAGAGCGCAACGGCAATCGCAGAGAAGATCAGCGACATGCCGGACACCAGCATGTAGCGCGAATACTTTTTCACGTGGCGCAGCGCCGGAAGCGGTGCACGCCGCTCATACAGCAGAAACAGCGTTAACTTGATGGTGAAAGGAATAAAGGTGGCGAGCACAATTGGAATCGCCAGCCAGGCCGGTTCCAGCTGGTAATAGGAGATCAGAAAGCGCACCGTCAGGCTGATCGCCAGGCCAATGACGTTGGCAATCACATTGAGACGCGCGTTGAGCCTCGCTTCGTTGTAAATATTGACCAGGTCAATGGATGAGAACAGGCAGGCAATGGCTGCCGCGCAGATAAAGACCAGCGCGTCGGCGCTCCACTCCTCTTCCATAATCGCCATGCCGACAATCGACAGCACGCAATACAGCAACAGTACCAGCAGGAAGGTCGCCATCATCAGGCGCAGGCCGGAGTGATGATTCTGCGCGATGCGTTTCAGCAAAATCACATCGCTGCCCATCAGTGCGATGGTCTGAATAAACTGAAATACCAGCATGGCGATGGAGATAATGCCGAAGGTGGTGGGCCCGACGTATTTCGCCACGTAGGAGGTGACAAAGATCAGGCCGAATACCGCAATCAGCTTTTCGGCAATCATCCACATGGAGTTTTTTAATTTGTCTTTCACAACGCCTCCGGTGCGATTATTTCTCTGCCAGCCGGCGCAGCCGTGAAACCAGGCGCGGGCTAATGAAAAACAGCGCAAAATACAGGCTCCACGGATTAAGTAGCGGTCCGGCGGAGCACCAGCTGCGGAAACTGCGGCGATAGAGCGTGATGTATTCATCAATAAAGGCGCGGCTCAGGCTGTCGCTGTGCAGCCCTTTGTGGATGTAAGACGCCGTGACTTTTAAATAGAGGTGGTAATAGCAGCGATAATGCTGGCTCGATAAAAACGCCTTCATGCCGCTGAACGAGCGGGCAAAAGAGAAATGTTTTTCCCGCAGCGCCGAACGCGTGGCGGAGTGCGTGGATTTGACGTAGTGATAAACCACCCGCTGCGTCATCACTACCTGGCGATCCTGCTGCAGATGCAGGTAGTTCATGACAAACAGCAGGTCTTCGAAATTGGCGATCTCTTCGTTGAACCGCAGCCGGTGCTGACGAATGACATCGCCGCGAAACACCTTGTCGCAGATACCGTGGCGCGGATGGTAATAGAGCAGATCGTTAATCGCCGCCGACACCGACAGCGTGTGCGCCTGCTCACGGTTGGCGGGAAAATCCAGCGGGGCACCGTCCGGGTTGAAGTGTTGTGACTCACCCACCACCATCGCCGTTTCATCACTCATCAGCCGCACATACGTCGAGAAGGCCTGGGGCGGCAGGAAGTCATCGGCGTCTAAAAAACACAGCAGCCGGCCGCGCGAGGCGCGAATGCCCCGGTTGCGCGCCGCAGAGACGCCCGCGTTGGCCTGGCTGATAAGGTGGAACTGCGGATAACCGGCGTAGCGCTGCAGGATCGCCAGCGAGTCATCGCTGGAGCCGTCATTAATAAAAATGGCCTCAAAGCGAACCTCATCCTGCTGCAGCAGGCTGTCGATGCATCTTTCCAGATAAGCTGCGGCGTTATACACCGGCACAATGACGCTAATCAGCACGTCGTTAACGGGAGTTTGCATATGACCTCAAAACATAATTTATTGGGGGTTGAACCCGCCGTGACAAAATAAAAATTGATACTGAACCGTTAATGCTTAACGTTTAACGGCCTATGCTTTCATCCGGCTTAACATTAATACACCGCTGTTTTCAGAGTTTCCTCAGCAAAATATGACCGCCGGAATAAGACTATTTTTCGCTGGCGCCAGATAAGAATTTCGCTATATATTCAGGTCAGGTTTATCTGGCGATTTAAAGGGTAAAAACCGCAGGCTACCGCCCCTGGCTTACAGCGACCAGCGTGCTGGAATTCTCTTTGGTGCATTTTCAGGCGTAAAGAAGGGGCGCTGCACTCCGCAGAGTTCAGTTATTTATCAGCCAGTTAGCCCCAACACCTCCTGCACAGCAACGTATTTATTGCGTTGCTGCCGGGTAAAACATTTATCAGATAGAGGTTTATTCGTTATCCTGATCGGCGCTACCTCTCCAGCTATTTTTTGCCGCATCAGGAGAACGGGAACTGCCGACCGCGGTTGAAAAGGTGCATCTTTCGACGGGCCTTCGCAACGAGCGTCACGACATTAACGATATTTGCTGTATGCCCTGCACTTTTATTACGCCGCGATGTGTGTTGCGCGGCGCGAGGTGCAAGTGGCGTTAATTCAGTCCGGCTATCGCAGCCGGACTGCAAATGGCACAAGGCCCAAAATTGCGATCTGATTCAAAACTTTTACCGCATTCTTACCAGGCGCAGTTATAAGGTCAATGCCTTCCAGACCAAAACGGAATTTACTCACCCGCCCCGCCGCCTTATTTCACGCTGACTGATTAGCATGGATAAAGCGCAACCGCGGCGATTGATAAGGGCGGCGCGCGCTGCTGACCAGGAATAAGAGCAGGGAAACCGGCGGATAAGTCCAGTAGCATCCTAAGCGGTTGTTATCGCAATGGGTTACGCCCTCGCCGTCCCGCTTAAGCAGTAATAATCTTTATTCATTCTGCTGACCTGCTATTTTTAGTAGTCGTCAAGCCCTGCCTCTATAAATTAGCGCCGTGCAGAAAAATACAGATCCTTACTACATCACAAACTCAACTTGGCGCGATTTCATGCTGCTTATTTTAACAATCAGCGCTTCGCTGACGTGACTTAGGCCAAATATTTTTTTAAAGAAAGCCGGTAAATGCCGATAACGCTATCAGTGTATTTATCAGTGAGCCCGGAAATGATCAGCCTGCAAACCAATCTGTCTGCCCTCAACGCCAGCAAGCAATCTGCCAGAAGTGGCGCGGCGCTGGGCGATGCGATCCGCCATTTATCGTCGGGTATGCGCATCACCAGCGCGCGTGACGATGCGGCAGGTCAGGCGATTGGTAACCGTTTTAGCAGCCAGCAGAACGGCCTGGCGGTGGCGCAGCGTAATACCGGTGACGGCCTGTCACTGGTCGAAACCGCGGAAAGCGCGCTGGATGAGATCAATAACCGCCTGCAGCGGATTCGCCAGCTGGCGGTTCAGGGATTAAACAGCACCAATTCGCAGAGCGACTCAGACGCCATCCAGGCGGAGATTAACCTCAATCTGAAAGAGATTGACCGGCTCAACACCAACAGCAGCTTTAACGGCATCAGGCTGCTGGATGGCAGCGCCGGTAAGCTGGGATTCCAGGTGGGCGCTAATGACAACGAGAAAATCAGTCTCGACCTGTCGGCACCCGGCTTCAGCGTGGAGGCGCTGGGACTTAAGGATTTGGTGATCAGCGGCATCAGCGGCAAAGTGACCAATGTCACTACCCTCACCGGCCTTGCCACCAATATGGCGTTCAGCAACCCGGCAATTACCGTGAACTATCTGCCCGCCAGCGGCTCACCGCAGCTGGTGCGCAGCAGTGGTGATAACCGCCAGTACGTACAGAGCAGCGACGCCGACGGCAAGCCGGTCTATTATCTGGCCGCCGTCAGTGCGCGCTGGGACACCGCCACGGCTGCCGGTAACGTCTCGATCAGCCGCAGCAATCCGGCGCCGCTGTACAGCAACGTCAGCAGCATTGCGTCGCGCACCATCCCGGCGGTTAATTTTCAGGACAGCAGCGGCAGCGCACTGAGCACCACGCCCGCAGCCACGTTAACGCAGGATAATGGCCAGTATTATATTGAGCAGAACAACAGCTGGTATCCAGCCACACTTAGCTTTGGCAGCAGCGGCGCAGTAACGGCACGCATGACCGGCGCTGCCGCCAAAACCGATAGTGATTTCGCCACCCTGCCGACCACGGTGACCGACACGCCGGCGATCGACACCAGCACCGCCAGCCTCAGCTTCAGCGATGCCAGCGGTAATGCAGTGAGCAATGGCCGTCTGCTGCGCATCAGCGGCGGGCAGTATGTAATGGAAGTGGATAACGGCGGCGGTAGCTACCAGTATTACAACGCCGCCGTCAGCGCGACCTCGGATGGCACCAGTAATGCCCTGAGCATCGTCGCGACCAGCGCCAGCAGCATTAACAGCTTCAGTGCGGTAAACAGCGTGACCGGCACCTCTTACATCACGCTCGATCCGGCCAATGTGGATGTGCGCTATACCGATGTCGATGGCAACAGCAGTAATGATGTGCTGAAACTCGACGCCGACGGCAATTACTACATGGATGTGCCGAACGGCAATCTGGATAAAACCGCCACCTTCGTGCGCAGCGACAGCAGCGGCAACCTGATGCTGAAAACCCTGCAGGGCGTGGGTGACGTGCAGATTTACTTCCAGGCGGCTTTGTCGTCAGTGACCGATGCATCCACCAACTTTACGACGCTGCGCGTGGCCGAGACCGGTTCAGAGATCCGCCTGAAACATCCGGACGATCCGCTCGCCACGCTGGATCGCGCCATCGGGCAAATCGACAGTCAGCGCACCCGTCTGGGCGCCGTTGCTAACCGGCTGCTCTCGGCGCAAACGTTGCAGGGTAACGCGACCGCCGCCATTGCGGCATCGCGCTCCCGTATTGAGGATGCGGATTACGCTACGGAAGTCTCCAGCCTGTCGCGTCAGCAAATTCTGCAGCAGGCCAGCAGCGCCCTGCTGGCGCAGGCTAATCAGCTGCCGCAGCAGGTGCTGAAGTTACTGAACGCCTGATAAAGGACGTCATCCGGCTTCCGATGAGGCAGAAGCATCACGCTGCGCACGCACAAATTCGCTGAGCGCCCGCAGCGCCGGCGGCACCAGCCGGTGTCCCGGATAGTAGAGGCACAGCGCACCGAGGGGCACCTGCCAGCCGGGCAGCAGGTGCACCAGTCGGCCCGCCTGCACATCCGCCGCAACCTGCTGTTCCGTCATGCAGGCAATGCCCAGACCCGCCAGCGCCGCCTGGTGGATGGCGCTCATGTCGCTGGCCGCCATACGCGGCTCGCCCTGCAGCCGATAACGCTGTTGCTGCTGGCTCAGCTCCCAGCGGTAAACGCTGCCGTCCGCCATGCGCATACACAGGGTTTGATGCTGATCGAGCGCCTCTGGCGTCTGCGGTGTGCCCGCGTGTGCGAGGTAGGCTGGCGCGGCCACCACAATCATGCGCATTTCCGGCGTCAGCCTGACGGCAATCATATCGCCCGGCACATCTTCTGCCAGCCGAATGCCGGCATCGAAGCCGTCGGCCACGATATCCACCCGCTCTTTCTGGCTGTAAATATCGACGCGAATGCGCGGATAGCGCTGCAGGAACGGCAGCAATATCGATGCGTACCACAGCGCGCTGCTCTCGGGCGGCACGTTGAGACGCAGCATGCCGGCCGGATCGCCCGGATCGCTGCCGGCTTCCTCAGCCGCGCTGCGGATCATCGCCAGCGCTGGCACAATTTTCTCGCTGAAACGCCGTCCGGCATCGGTCAGCGCGACGCTGCGCGTGGTGCGGTTGAAAAGCCGCACGCCCAGTCGTTTCTCCAGCGCGGCAACCGCATTGGTCACCGCCGAAGGCGACATCTCCAGCTCGCTCGCCGCCGCTTTAAAGGTGCCGCGCCGCGCGACCGCCAGCACAATTTCCAGTTCAGTCAGACCTGTCCGGTTCATCAATTGTTCCGTTTCGCGCAATACCCTTTGCAGGCGGAGGCGGATTATCGCCGCCGGTGGTGCGTGCTACTTTGCCGCCACGCAACATGCAAAGGAGCATAGCCATGCACATGATTGAACACATCTATATCAACGGCCAGTTTGTCACTCCTGACGGCGATGAATGGCTGGATATTATCAAACCTGCCGACGGCAGCGTAATCGGTAAAGCGCGTCTGGCCAATGCGCAGGATGCTGAACGCGCAATTGCGGCAGCCGCGGCGGCGTTTCCCGCCTTCGCCGCGACCACGGTGGCGCAGCGCATCACCCTGCTGGAACAGATGTACCATGCGGTTAACCGCGCCGAAAGCGAGCTGCGCGCGGCGATCCTTGAGGAGTACGGCGCGCCCACCGCACGCTCCGAGTGGATGAGCCGCTATCCGGCTGACGTGATTCTGCAGGTAATAGAAGAGCTGAAACGCTATCCGTTTGTACAACAGGCAGGCCGCGCGCAGGTGCAGATGCTGCCGCTCGGCGTTGCCGGCCTGATCACGCCATGGAACAGCAACGCGGGCTTTATCTGCCATAAACTGGCGACCGCGATTGCCGCAGGCTGTACCGCCGTGATCAAACCCAGCGAGTTCAGCCTGTTGCAGACCCAGGTGATCACCAGGGCGCTGCACACCGCCGGTTTGCCTGCGGGGGTGTTTAATATCGTCACCGGACGCGGTGCCAGCGTCGGTGAAGCCCTGAGCCGCAGTCCGCAGGTGGCAAAAATCTCCTTCACCGGCTCGACCGCCACCGGCAAAGCGATTTTGCGCAGCGCCGCCGACACCTTTAAACGCGTCACGCTGGAGCTGGGCGGTAAATCACCGACGCTGATTTTGCCGGATGCCGATGCCGCCCAGGCGGCCGAACTGGCGGTGCAGGCTGGCTTTATCAACAGCGGCCAGGCCTGTATTGCCGGCACGCGCATTCTGGTGCCGGAGCAGCGCAAGGCCGAGTTCGAACAGGCGCTGACGGCGGCAGTCGCTGCAGAGGTCTCCGGCGATCCGGCTGACGCGCGCACCACTATCGGGCCGATGGTTAACGAGAAACAGTGGCAGCGCGTGCAGCACTATATTGCGCTTGGCGAACAACAGGGCGCGCGCCTGCTGACCGGCGGCAGCGGCCGCCCGGACGGGCTGCACCACGGCTGGTATATCCGCCCGACGCTATTCAGCGATGTCACCAATGAAATGCCGCTGGCGCGTGAAGAGATTTTTGGCCCGGTGCTGAGCATCCTGACCTACCGCGATGAAGCCGAAGCCATCGCCATGGCCAACGACAGCGATTACGGCCTGTCGGCACTGGTGATCGGTGCGGATGAACAGCATGCGCGCAACGTGGGAGAACAGCTGATCGCCGGCCGCGTGATGATCAACACGCTGGCACACGAACCGCGCGCGCCGTTCGGCGGTTTTCGCCACTCCGGCATAGGCCGGGAGATGGGTCAGGCGGGTATCAGCGCATTTCTGGAACCACGGGCGCTGATTGCTGGTTAAGGATGAGGTGAGCGCTGCAGTGAATAGCACTGCGGCGCAGGGTGTAATGCCAGAGCCGTTTTCTTCTCTTTAGATTGTCACTTTACCGATCTTCTCAAGTGAGTATTTTTCTATGGCAGACGCCAGGGCGATCCAAAATTTTATTACCATGAAATACGAAGGTAGTAATCCTCTTGTGCCAACTCAGGCTGATCGCATTTCAGCCTGCACCAGTTCATGCATTTGAGAAATCGTGGCTTTAATATACTCCTCCTGCGGTTTAAATCTCGACATGTGTCGAACGCAAACAACAGGAACAGATTTATCGTTGAATCGGCCAACGAAACCAAACGTTGTGAAATAATCCTTTGGATGGGAGTACATCAATGTATCTTTATCGCCAAAATGCTTCAGTAACAGGCTTGCAGCAGAGAGTGATGACAGCCCGTTGCTGTGCGCAATAATCAATTCCGGATGACACATTGCCAGTGTTACTTCCTCAAAAAAAGACATTGAGTTTTTTATCAGCTCTTCCATTGTCTGATGATGTTTGATGGCTTCCTGTTTCAAGGATGCTGCGTTTTCGGAACACATCATCAAAGCATTGGTGTAAACCACATCCTGCCAGTTATAACCCAGACTGGCTGGAATTTGCTGTAAGCGTCTGGCCAGATGGGTAATTCCCCACGATCCCTGCGTTCCCTTTACTACGTTTGAAACGTCAGGTTCTTCATAATCTTTAATTATCGAGCTTGCATTCGACATATGAGCATCCACCGCCGAGCCATTGAATCCCAGCATGATAAG
The DNA here is from genome assembly GCF_002207995.1 of Pantoea sp. VS1. Taxonomy (NCBI): domain Bacteria; kingdom Pseudomonadati; phylum Pseudomonadota; class Gammaproteobacteria; order Enterobacterales; family Erwiniaceae; genus Pantoea; species Pantoea sp. VS1. The sequence continues at coordinate 1,326 of NZ_NHZE01000010.1, read as the reverse complement.
ACGCTTTCTGGCTGGAGGAGCCGCTAAAAGCTCAAATGCGTTATCAAAAGGTCTGCCGGGAAGATTGCTGAGATCAAACCTGGCTAATCCATCTAAAATAAATTTTTTTGTTATTTCCATATCACCCTCAATTCCACGGTTATGTCAAAGCTGTCTTCTGTTCTATCGAGGCGGCCTTTTCCTTACCCGAATCGCGTTGAGTTTAACCGCCACATTAGAGTCATTAAAATGGCTTAAAGGAAGATCATCCTGGACGGTAAGCATTATCCTGATGAATTTGTAATTAAATCGCTAAAACAGATTATTAATTTTGGCCGTTCTGTTTACAGCGTGGCAACACTTACAGGAATGACTTTTCTCAATCTCAGGCCTGAATAAAGGCGCGGTCACTTTACCATACTGTATAGATAGCGGGTACGCACATCCGACGCCCATCCCTTTCTGCGTACGCAAAAAAATCGACAAGCTTATGGATGCTTCGGTCCCAAATCTGTCACACAGGCTGAATCGGGACGATAAGAATGTTAGATAAGGGATTGATTTAACTGGTGCCGGAAACAGTAATAAAACATCACATTAAGTCATTGTTTTTATTGATATTTTATTTATATGTTTTTAAAGTGCCCCCTTTAACACCCCCCATTGAACTGCTGTTTAGGGGCATTTTGATCAATTATGGTCTCTCTTGTAGTTGCGGGTAAACTCAACAAACATATTGTGAGCAGCCTGCTCATCACCTAAAGCAACTTCGCGCATGACCTCTAAGAGAAGTACGGTCATAGGCATCACTTCAGCAAGGTCCAGATCTGCGGGATAGCTATCTGGGTCAATGGCCATATCGAGATTATAAAACCACCATAATTCAATCTTTCGTGTGAGAGAGATTATCGTATTAATCTCATCGGTTACATTAAGTAAATCAGCCTCCGGAATCAAGTCAAACATTTCGTGAGAAAGTTTATTCCTGATTTTTTTTAGGCGTTCAAATGTCTCGATATCACTCTGTTCTAAAGCATTATTTTCCGTCAACCAACTTATCGATGCATAAAGTCTACTTTTATTTCTATCTAATACTTTTTTCCTATACTCTACGAATTCATCTTCGTTTCCAAAACTTAAGTAAAAACGCTCTAACTTTCCAATTACTATCTCCTTTAGTAGCTCAAACGATGCAATAAATATAGAATAAGAAATAACCCTTTCCTTTAATGTTTTTGGCTCTAATATTCTCACCCATTTTTTATAATTCTCATCGGTATTCATTACTCAATCCCGTTTAAATAAATCAACATATTCAATCAACATGTTTTCATTAAGGTCTTTAGG
>NZ_NHZE01000098.1:0-2442 GCF_002207995.1 Pantoea sp. VS1 | reverse complement strand
GGATGGTAATTTTAACCCTTACCTCATCAATATTTTCCGCGGGCTGATGCGGTGCGGCCTCTGCGGTCATGCGGTCATCCTGACCGGAATCTCGGTAAAGGGCTATGGCTACTACGTATGCTCAATGCGCCGGCAGAACCGCTGTGAAGCCGTCACGATACGCCGGGACCTGACCGATCGTTATCTGATAAGTGGTCTGGTGCAGGGGGCATCCGCCACGAGCGGGCGCGTTTCAGCTGAAGATACGCTGCGGCCGCTGACGGCGCGGCATCTGCAGCTGACCGGAAGTCTGCACAACGTCATCAGGGCGATTGAAATCGCGCCGGACGTGACTGAACTCTGTGAGCGGGCAAAGAGCCTTTCCGGAGAGATAAAAAGACTGGAGGGAGAGATGGCTGGCGTCCGACAGATGCGTAACTGCGCAACGGCAGCGGATCTGAACCTGCTGGATATCAGCGATCGCCGTGCGTGCCAGCTGACGGCACGAAGCCTCATCCGGGAGATCAGGATGCATACCGGGGCAAAAACGTGCGACGTATTTCTTAACAACGGCATGAGGATATACAACTTTCCGCTGGCCAGACAGGTTAGCTGGTCATCCATTCTTGATGCGATGGCTTACCTTGGAGAAGAAGAGGTTTATATGTAATAGCGGCGCGGGCGATGATAACCAGCCACATTTTTGCTGCGGTGAGCACGGTTTCACGCATAAGGAGTTAAACGCTCATCTGTCGCGGTTTTCCGTTTTACGGCTCCGCTTTGTGCCTTGCCTGCATCTTGAGACTCAGCACTAGTCACTTACGTCATCTGATGTCGCAAATCAGTCGAACTGCTTCATCAGATCGATCATTGCCCCCGCGTGCGCGTCAACGTGGCGGATATAGCGCATCACCGTTTCCGGCTTTTTCCAGGTTCCTTCCTGCATGATCTGTGCGGTACTGTATTTTTTCGTAGCCATATCAATGGCGGCGCCGACCCGCGCGCTGTGACCGGACCAGGCGCGGTAGCGGTTCTTGTTTGGCCGCACACTGCCGGCATCGCCGGCTTCCAGCCAGGCGCGGGCAAAGATATCCTCCAGCGCCCGGGCGGAAAGCGGCTTTTCAGTAGCAGCGACGGCCCGGTTCGAACGGTGAACCGGACCGAAGATGAAGGCGTCGGGTTCGCCGGCCAGCCCCGAAAGCGTCAGCCATTCCGTAAGGCGCTGCGAGGAGAGGTCGCCCAGTGCCTTGATAAGCCCCCCGGTCATCACAATGGTTTTGGTCCACGCCACGTCCAGGATAACCCGGCCGTCCGACGCGCGCGAGATGTCACGCACCCGCAGGCGGCCCAGCTCGCTGATACGCAGCAGGGTGGCGTAAGCCACGTGCAGAAACGCCAGGTCGCGCCGCTGCTGCAGACGATCGGAGACTGACCAGTGCGCGTCGAGTGAGAGCAGGTTATGCAGGCGGAAGGGAATGGCCTGACCGGCACGCTCGCCGGCTATAACAGCGGTGCGGTTGATCTTCTTCACCGCCCGGAATACCTGCGGCGATGCGTTAGGCGGTATCAGCCCGGCGTTACGGTGTAACATGGAAATGAGCGCGGCGTGCGTGCTGATGGTGGAGGAGGCGCGTCCGGACGCCTGCAGCCACAGCAGGTAATCGCGCAGATCGGCCGGCGCCATCGGCAGCAGCGCCCGCCCGTGCTCTGCCGCCCAGCGGCCGGCAATGCGCATTACGCTGAGCAGCTGCTGCCACGTATTATCCGAGAAAGCTTCCCGATCGCTGACGAACTCGCGCAGCCGCCCGGTGATGTCGCCGTCCTCCGGGCCGGTCAGGCCCGGCAGGAGTGCCGTATGTGTCATGTTTCCGCCGATTATCCGCCTGGCGTCGCTACGTGAATTCTGAGAAGAAAGCAGGGGCTTACCCCTGCAGAATTCACGCAGCGCTGCCGCATTTTTGTTCGTTCTGGCCCCGAGCAGGCCGGATCCCCATCATACCCGGATCCTCAGGCGGATCCCAGCTTCATATAAACCCTATTATATGAAGTAATAATTGTGCATACGAAACCGGGAGGGGCTAGAAGAAGAGCGGGAAGTTAAGCCGCTAAATCAACTCTTATATGAACTTGGCCTATCCGTAACTATCTAGTTAAATATATAACGATATCTCTAGGAAAATATAATTTCTTATGTTATAAGTATGATTATCAATCTTAAAAATCCATTCTCTTTCTTTGTTCTTTTTCGTAATTTATTGTAATCTTGGGGAAACATAGATTCCAGAGAAGATTTAATACTTTCAGTATATGTTATTTTCCAAATGAAATATAATTTATTGAATTATTTTTTTGAATTAAAATTAACATGAATAAGATATTTAGATCTTATAACCCATCAACATTAAAAGGCGATTCATAAATGGAAGAATCCGAAGTGGGATCTGTAAACGTATTACATGATTC
>NZ_NHZE01000097.1:0-4844 GCF_002207995.1 Pantoea sp. VS1 | reverse complement strand
TATTAGCTTTAACGCTGCCAATCAGCTGGTTCTGCGCATTGTACAGGCGTACGATGCTGTCCGGCTCGGCCACGCCTTTCAGGGTCGGCGTACGGTCATCCGTCTGCTGGCCGGAACTGACCATACCGGTTTTATCGCCGAAATCATCCCCGGCACCAATAATCAGCGGCTGGTCCGGTGCGGTAAGGTCGACGTTTACGATAAACAGCGATGGCGCACCGACGTTGCCGGCGCGGTCAATGGTACGCACGGAAAGATTATGCGGGCCTTCAGCCAGCGGAAACGGCGGCTGCCAGCTCCAGCTGCCGTTAGCGGCGATGGAGACGGTATAAACTGTCTCATCCATCACAATTTCCATGATGCCGCCGGCTTCGGTTGGCATAGAGCCGGTAAAGAGGTGCTGCGGATTGGTGGTCCAGAATTGTTTTGCATTCGAGAGTACGGTGCTCATGAGGTTTTCCTGTTAAGTAATAATCAGTGTCCTGGTGAATCTGTCCGAATCAAACGACAGGCGGCGATTATTAGTTGATCGGATAACTCTCCCAACGAGAAAGGTCTTGAAGGAAAACTGGCGGCGGTGATGGCTGTGAAAGGTAAAATCAGCAAAATGAAAACAGCAAACCACACCAGAAAAAGGTGTGGTCTGCCTGGGAGCGTTGAGTGGCTTGTGGATTAAATCAGCTCGACTTTCACCCCTTCCTGCACCAGCAGTTCGGCATCGCTACCGTTGTGGGAATAAACTTCATACTGCACGCCAGCGATGGTAACGGTGCCGGTTTGTTGGGTCCAGTTATCAAAATCAGCTTCTCCAGTTACCATATCCTCAAAGCGAATAATGTCACCTTCTTTGCCTGTCACCATAAGCTGAATATGATCATTTTCAATAAAAACGTTCTCTTTAGCTGAATCAAGAACATCTTCGAGAGTGATCGCTAATTTCCCTTTAACCAATGTGTTAATGTCGCTAACGTTAACGATAGCGTTACTTGATTCATCATTATTGTAGATGACTTCTTCTGTCTCAGGTATCTCCATAATCTTATTTACATTATCAAAAGCATTCTTCGGTAGAACAGGTTTGTACTCGAAGTTATCAATATTTACTCCCCTATCGTCGAAGTAAAAATCTAAAAATATTTTACTGATAAATTGGCCAGGTTTTGTTTTATAGGTGTAATCCTGGAACTCATACCCTTTCATGGTTTCCTGATGAATAATTTTACCGTGTTGATCATAAATTTTTATGACATCATGGGTGTATTGACCAATCTCACCTCTCATGTATGAAACTTTTATTTCATCAGTAAGGTAATCGAGTTCATAAGTAGCACTTCCGTGATCGCTTACATGGATCCATCTGTTGCCACCAGCTGTTTGATAATAATATTCTCCTGATAGGAAAATAGTCCCTCCCTGCACTTTAAATGAGCTTTTGAGCGCCCCCGTGTTTTGAAAACCTTCTTTAAAATGGTCCGGTAGCGTTCCTGTATAAACATACACATCGAATGCATCTGAACTGACTTTATGTTCAGCTGATTCTGCTATCGCTTGCCATATTCCGTTATTAAGTGTAAATGGTGGAGTAAATTCCCAGTAACCATTATTGTCAGTTGTAACACTGTATATTTTTTTGTCATCGCTTCCTTTTTCATTTAGGTATAAATTGACGATGCTATTTGCTTCTGAACGGCCATGAAAAGTTGGTTTGGTGTCATCTGTGACATCTCCAGAAAAAATCTGCCCTGTTTTCGGACCTACGTCGTCCTGGGCAAAAAGTATCTCTGGTTTCAGCCTTGTCGTATCAGTGATATTAAGGCTGAACGTAGATGCGCCATCGATAATGCTATTTCTATTGTCGCTGGCACTAAAGTCATAAATAGCTGGTGAGAGACGATCGCTTTCGTAACTCCAGCTTCCATCTGCAAGTGCCTGTGTGCTTCCCAGCAATTCCCAGTTTCCAGCCTTAGCACGGAAATGAATGTAAATAATACTGTTGGCTTCCGCACGTCCGTAGAGGGTTGGCGTACGGTCATCAGTAATAGCGTTGTTTTTTAATATCCCTGTTGCTATTCCAGCATCATCCCACGCATGCGTGATGGAAAGCTCGCTCTGCGGCGTTAAATCAATCTCCAGCGTGAACTCATCGGTCCAGCCGCTGCCGGCGTAAGCGCGGAATTCCCACTTGCCTTCACCCAGCGCTTTATCCGGCGTCCAGCTCCATTCGGTGCCGCTCAGCGTGGCGTAACCGCCGTCAACCCACTGGCCGTTCACGTCCCGGTACTGAATCAGCACGTTGCTGCCGGCTGGCGCAGTGCCGCGCAGCGTTGGCGTGGTGTCATCGGTCAGCGCGCCGTCCAGCAGCTTGCCCTGTGCGGCACCCGCGTTATCCTGCGCGTGGGTGATTTCCACCTTGCCGGGAACCGGAACGGCTGTATCATCGGCAACGGTCAGCGTAAATACCTCCGATGCCTGACTGACGTAGCCACGGCCATCGGTGGCGGTGACGTAAAGTGCATGCTCACCGTCAGCCAGCGTCGGGGTAATTTCCCAGTAGCCGTTGCTGCTGGCTTTAACGCTGCCAATCAGCTGGTTCTGCTCGTTGTAGAGGCGCACGATGCTGTCCGGCTCGGCCACGCCCTTCAGGGTCGGCGTACGGTCATCCGTCTGCTGGCCGGAGCCCACCAGACCGGTTTTATCGCCGAAATCATCCCCGGCACCAATAATCAGCGGCTGGTCCGGCGCGGTAAGGTCAACGTTAACGATTAATAGCGAAGGGGCGCCGACGTTGCCGGCGCGGTCAATGGTGCGCACGGAGAGATTATGCGGACCTTCAGCCAGCGGAAACGGCGGCTGCCAGCTCCAGCTGCCGTCAGCGGCGATGGAGACGGTATAGACTGTCTCATCCATAACAATTTCCATGATGCCGCCGGCTTCGGTTGGCATAGAGCCGGTAAAGAGGTGTTGCGGATTGGTGGTCCAGAATTGTTTTGCGTTGGTGAGTGCTGTGCTCATGAGGTTTTCCTGTTTGCTAATAATTAACGTCCTGGTGAATCTGTCCGCATCAAGCGACAGGCGGCGATTATTAGTTGATCGGATAATTCTCCCAACGAGAAAGGTCTTGAAGGAAAACTGGCGGCGGTGATGGCTGTGAAAGGTAAAATCAGCAAAATGAAAACAGCAAACCACACCAGAAAAAGGTGTGGTCTGCGTGGGAGCGTTGAGTGACTTGGGGATTAAATCAGCTCGACTTTCACCCCTTCCTGCACCAGCAGTTCAGCATCGCTACCGTTGTGGGAATAGACTTCATACTGTACGCCAGCGATGGTGACGGTGCCGGTTTGTTGGGTCCAGTTGGTTAGAGCTTCTTCTGGCAGAACGTCCTGAAGCTTAACAGTGTCTCCTTCATTTCCCATGACCATCAACTGGGTATAATCATTCTCTATAAATATATCTTTCTCTCCATTAACTAATACCAATTTTGAATTCAGCACTGTAATGTCATCGTCAATATTTATGGTGGCATTTTTTGTTATTGGGAGGAAGTGATTGGCGTCAGCGTTATCGTCCTTAAAGACCGCATTTTTTTCTGGCTCGTTAAGATAGTTCTGTTTATAATCCAGGGCGGTATAGCTGAAATTGTCAATATCAAATCCCATGTATTCGCCAGCTACTGAGATGTCAATTTTACCAATCATTTTTCCCTCCGGTGCAGTATATGAATACTTGCTCCACTGATGAATGGTACAGATTTCAGTTTTGATTATGTTATTATATTGGTCGTATATTATTATAGTGGCTGGACTATGACTGTTTTCGATGCCATAGGCATCAAAAGATATTTTGTTAGTCAGATAATCAAGATCAATAACCATTTTTGCAGATGTATTGCTACCATATGTTCCTAAATGCAAATGACGTGAGTTGAGCAGATCAGTAATTCTGCTTTTCTCTCCACTGAATGTAATGGTTGCGCCATTGATTACTAATGAAGAGTCGGTTATTTCCTTCACTGTGAAGTTACTAAAGTTTTCTGTGAAAGTCTTATTGAATACATCTGGTTGAATTTTTAAGTCAAACACTGGTGAGGTGTTTTCATTATTACTGTTTTTAGCAATAAACTGCCATTCACCATTAGCCAGTTGTTGTGGTGGAGTAAACGACCATTTTCCTGCATGGTCAGTCTGGACTGAGTAACCAGTTTGCCAGGCGCCGCCGGCAGAGCGATATTCAACATATACCGTCGAGTTGGCCTCAGCCACGCCTCGAATTTCTGGTGTCGCATCGTCAGTTGTCGCACCGGATTTTAACGCGCCGGTTACTTTACCAAAGTTGTCATACGCACTGATGATCTGTGGCGTTAAACCGGCATCGCTGACTATCGTCAGGGCAAAATCGCTGTTGCTGTTGTGCGCCTGAGCATTATTACTGGCCGAGAACTGGTAGCTTCCCGGCGAGATGCGGTCGGTTTCATACACCCAGCTGCCATCCGCGCCAGCCTGCACGCTGCCCAGGACTTCCCAGTCGCTCAACGCGTTACGGAAGTGAATATAGACAATGCTGTTAGCCTCAGCGCGACCGTTCAGCGTTGGCGTACGGTCATCGGTGATTGCGCCACTGTGTAACAGACCGGTATTGATGCCAAAATCATCCCACGCATGCGTGATTGCGAGTTCGCTTACCGGCGTTAAATCAATCTCCAGCGTGAACTCGTCGGTCCAGCCGTTGACCGCATTGGCACGGAACTCCCATTTGCCCTCACCCAGCGCCTGATCCGGCGTCCAGCTCCACTGGGTGCCGATCAGCGAGGCGTAACCGCCGTCAACCCACTGGCCGTTCACATCGCG
>NZ_NHZE01000096.1:0-72951 GCF_002207995.1 Pantoea sp. VS1 | reverse complement strand
CACAACTGGCCACCCTGTTGATCAGCGGTCAGGATCTGCGCCAGACGCCGGTGACGCTGCCGCTGTGTGAACGGCTGGCGAAACCCTGGCAGCAGGCGCAGCTGGTGCAGGCGCTGGAGCGCTCCTGGCAGCGCAGTGAACGGCTCAGTCGCGCGCGGCAGGCTGCCACAGCGGCACCCCTTTTTCGGTGATGTAGCGTTTACGCAGCCGGCTGGAGATGGCGTCCATCACCATCACCATCACCACCAGAATTACGGTGAGGAACATCACCACATCCCAGTTCCACAGGCGCATGTTTTCGGCGTAGACCAGCCCGACGCCACCGGCGCCGACAAAGCCCAGCACCGCCGCCGAGCGGGTGTTGGACTCAATCTGATACAGACTCAGCGCGAGAAAGGTGGGAAACGATTGGGTAAAAATGCCGTAACGGTGTTTTTGCAGGCTGTTGGCCCCCACTGCGCTCAGGCCGCGACTGGGTGAGCGTTCAACCGCTTCATGCCCTTCCGCATACAGCTTGCCCAGCAGGCCGATGTCCTGCATCACAATCGCCAGCACCCCGGCCAGCGGCCCCATGCCTACCGCCCGCACGAAGATCAATCCCCAGATGGCCATGTCGATGCCGCGCAGCACATCCAGCAGCCGGCGCACCAGCAGCGATATTGGCCGCGTCAGCGGATCGTGCATCACATTGCGCGCTGCCAGAAAGGAGACCGGCAGCGCGATGACGGTGGCGGTGAGCGTGCCGGCAAACACGATAGCCAGCGTGATGCCGACCTGCGAGAAATAGTAGCCAAACGGCCAGTTGACGAAATCCTGCCAGACGAACATGCGCAGGAAATAGCGTCCGAGCTGCTGGCAGCCGATGACAAAGCGCTGCCAGTCGATGCCAAACACGCTGAAGAAGAACAGATAGTAGAGCACCAGCGCCAGCGCAATCAGCGCGATGCGCCGCAGATAACGGTTTTGCGCGGCAAACAGTGCAGCATGCTGCTGTTTCAGTTTCGCCACGTCGGGCGCTAAGGCGATCATTTTACGTCTCCTTCAACCACACGACGGCGCAGCCAGCCGGATAGCGTATCCAGCAGCGACACCACCACGATGATCAGCAACAGCGTCATGCTGACCTGATCGTAGCGATCCAGTTTGATGTTGGTCATCAGCTCCTGACCGATGCCGCCCGCGCCCACCAGCCCGAGGATGGTGGAGGAGCGGAAGTTAATTTCCAGCCGCATAAAGCTGTAGGAGAGAAAGGTCGGTTTCACCTGCGGCCAGAAGGCGAAACGCATACGCTGCAGCTTGCTGGCACCACAGGCGGCGAGACCGCGCACCGGTTTGTCGGAGGCGCTCTCGATTGATTCGTAGAACAGTTTGGTCAGACTGCCGATGGTGTGCAGCGCCAGCGCCAGAAAGCCGGGGATGGCACCGATGCCGAACGCCATCACGAACATTACCGCCCACGCGAGTTCCGGCATGGTGCGCAGGAAGGCAACAAAGGCGCGAATCGCCATGCGCAGGCTGCGCGGCGTCTGGGTGTTATCAGCGGCGAAAAACGCCAGCACGGCGGCGATCAGCACCGCAATCAGGGTGGAGGACAGCGCCAGCTGCAGGGTTTCCCAGATCAGCGGCAGCTGAAAGTGCAGACGATAGCCCCAGTAAGCCAGCGAACCTTCGGTTTTGACGTCCGCGAACAGCAGCGGCAGGTGCAGCACCGGCAGCGTCGCGCCGATGTAGTCAAAGAAGTGAGGCAGCGATTGCCAGACCGTGACCAGGTTGAATTCCGCCACATTGCCGGCCGCGAGATAGAGCGCCACCAGCAGCAGCGACCACAGCAGCGTGTCGCGCTTTTGCTGGCGGCGAATACGTTGGTAGTAGTGTTCGAAATCGGTCAAGGGAGAGATCCTTTGTTGATGGCGAGGGATTGCCCTCACCCTAACCCTCTCCCGCCAGCGGGAGAGGGAATTGTCCGGCAGAATGATGCAGGCTCGTGCGGCCCCCTCTCCATACCAGCGGCGAGGGAATTGTCCGGTAGCTCGTGCGGCCCCCTCTCCCCCCGGGAGAGGGCTAGGGTGAGGGAAATACCGCACGGAACCACCCGCTCGTTACCCGCGTGCACCCTTCATCAGGTCGCGCTTCATATCGATAATATTCTGGTAATCCGCGACGCTGGCGGCGCCGATGTGCTGGGCACCGCCCACCGCTTTAACAAAGCAGCTGTGATCTTCTTTATCCAGCTTTTTGATCGCGGCCACCACTTTCGCTTTGAAGTCAGCGGGCAGGTTATTACTCACCAGAATCGGGCCGTTAGGAATCAGCGGTGACTGCCAGATGATGCGGATCTGCTTCATCAGATCCGGGTGATCCATACGAATCAGACGACCAAAGGCCCCCGAGGTATAACCACTGTTGTAATCGCCAATCAGCGACGTCCAGGTCACCGCGCCGTCGAACTGGCCATTCAGCACGCCGAGGATGTCTTGCTCGTGGCCACCGGAAAACGTCACGCTGGAGAAAGTGTTGTTGTACTTATCATCCACCGTACCGCCAAACTCTTTCTTAAAGGCCTGATTCGGCATCAGGAAGCCGGAGGTGGAATCCGGATCGGCCATGCCAAACGATTTACCTTTCAGATCTTCCAGCTTCTTATACGGGCTGTCGGCTTTAACGATCACCACCGAGTGGTAGCCTTTCGAGCCATCTTTGTCGTCCACCACGATACCGACGATATCCACGGCCTTCGGGTTTTGCAGATAGACCGAGGCGTAAGACGCCGGCGACATGCTCAGCACCATATCGATCTTGTTGCCCAGCAGCCCCTGAATCACGCCGGCATAGTCAGACGAGTTGCGCAGCTGCGTATCCACGCCCAGCTCTTTGTCGAAGAAGGTTTTCACACACTGGTTATCGCCAATCTGCTGGGTGGCGTTCTGCCCGCCCAGAATTCCCAGGTTCAGCTGTTTCGGTGCATCCGCTGCGTTAACGCCAAAAGCCATCAGAGCGCCTGTCAGTAAAGCTAAAGCAGTCAGTTTCATTGTGAGATTTTCTCTTGCCGTGGGAGTTAGTGGAGCTGGTTAATTTCGTCGCCGTACAGCGCATGCAGCAGGCTGTCGGTCAACTGAGCAGGATGGCCGTCAAACAGCACTTTGCCGCGCTGGATGCCGATCACCCGGGTGCAATACTGCTGCACCAGTTCAATCGAGTGCAGGTTGACCATCACGCTGATGCCCTGCTCGCTCACCTGGCGCAGCACATCCATGATGCGTTTGGTATTTTTGGGATCGAGCGAGGCCACCGGCTCGTCGGCCAGCAGGATTTTCGGGCGCTGCATCAGCGCGCGGCAGATGGCGACGCGCTGCATCTGGCCGCCGGACAGATTCTCCGCCCGCTGCAGCGCCTGCGGCAGCATGTTCATCCACTGCAGCAGTTCAATCGCCTGCGCACGGTCGGTGTCGGAAAAGATTTTGAAAAAGGATTTCAGCGTTGAGGTCTGGCTGAGCCGGCCCAGCAGCACGTTAGTCAGCACGTCGAGGCGCGGCACCAGGCAGAAGTCCTGAAAGATCATGCCGCACTCGCTGCGCCACTCGCGCATCTGCCGGCTGTTGAGCGTCACCACATCGCGGTCCGCCTCGCCGTGACGCATACTGAGAATCGCGCCTTCGCTGCTGGCAATGGTGCCGTTCAGCATATGCAGCAGGGTCGATTTGCCTGCGCCCGAGCGGCCGATTACCGCTACCAGCTCGCCCGCATGCAGATCGAAACTGACATCATCCAGCACGCGGTTATCACCGAAGGCTTTGCACAGCCCCTGTACCGACAGCACTTTGTCGCCATGGCGCTGGGCAGGATGTGCATTGTCGACGACGGTTTTGAGTAGTGCCTGTGCCATGTTGCGCTCCATCTCTTCTGAGGTGTTGATTGCCCGTTATTACGGACACTGGCGATGAAGGTCTGATGACAGAACCATGATTAAACGGTGACAGCGTCGCGCAAACCAACAGCAATCTGCTGGCCGTCGAACGGTACGCTGACGTTTTCCGGTAACCCATTGTCCAGCAACCAGTTATCCATCTCATGTGACAGGTGCACCAGCCATGCCTGGCGCGGAGCCAGCCGGGCCACGATGTGCAGTGCGCGGGTGACGTCGTTGTGATTACCCACCGCGGCGCGCGGCGCATCGTTGCAATCGATCACCAGCTGATCGAGCGGCTGGCCCTGCAGGAAATCGGCGGTGTCCGGTGGCAAACCACAGGTGTCGCACAGCCACGCCAGCCGCGTGCCATGCCAGTCGAACAGGTAGCCGTAAGTCAGCCGCGAATGCTGCAGTGGCAGCGCCGTCACCTGCAGGCTGCCGAAGCTGTGCGCGACAAAAGGCGTCAGCGCCGGGCGAAACGCCAGCAGGCCGGGATGCTTAAACAGATCGTCGCAGCCCTTTTCATCCGGCGGCGCCCACACCGGAATCGGCGCGCCCCGGCCCCAGCGCAGGCTGAACAGGCCGGCCACGTGATCCATGTGGAAATGCGTCAGCAGAATGCGGCTCAACTCACCGGGCTGGAAGCGCTGATGCAGATCGGGCAGACCGGCATCGAGCAGGATGCGCTCGCGGCCGGTGTCGATCAGCGCGCTGGTGGCGTGACGCGCATAGCGCGGCTGCTGCCGGGCGCGTTCACAGGCGCGACAGTCGCAGCCGAACAGCGGCGCGGCCTGCACGCCGCCCGTACCGAGAAAGGTCAGATTCATGGCGGATGCTCCAGTAACTGGCGCAGCTGATGGAGCGTGTCGATCAGCGCGCCGTCGTTGTTGAGCGCGTGGCAGTGGGCAGGCAGCAGTTCTGCCGCACGCGCCAGCCGTCGCTGAATGTCGGCTTCACTTTCGCGCCCGCGCTGGCGCAGCCGTGCAGCCAGCACGGCCGGCGAGACCTGCAGTACCAGCGGCAGCAGCTGCTCGCCGTAGTGCTGGCGTACGACTGGCAGATGCAGACGTGAACCGTTGACCAGCACGTTAAGACCGCGTGCCAGCCAGTGGTCAATCTCCTCGCCGAGCGCGTAGCTCAGGCCGTGTGCGCGCCAGCTGATGGCGAACAGGCCGAGCGCTTCCCGCCGGCGGAATTCGGCTTCGCTCAGCGCCACGTGGTTTTCACCGCCGGCATCGGCCGGCCGCGTGATATAGCGATGGGCGATCACCAGCTTGTCCGGCGGCGCCTCGCGCAGCGCGTTCAGCAGGCTGTCTTTACCCGAGCCCGAGGGCCCGGTCAGCCAGATGAGGCGCGCCATCAGAACACCAGCCTGCCCTGTGACCAGACGTGGCGAATGTGCACATGACCGTGATCGGTGTGTGCCAGCACCAGGTCGGCGCGCAGCCCTTCCGCAATCGTGCCGCGATCGTGCAGGCCAATCGCCTGTGCCGGGTTGCGCGTGACCAGCGCCGCCGCCTGCGGTAGCGTCAGCGCATTACGCTCGTCGGCCACCAGGCGGAATACCGCATCCAGCAGGCTGGCCGGATAGTAATCCGACGAGAGGATGTCCAGCAGGCCGTGGCTGGCCAGCTGCCACGCCGCGACATTGCCGGAGTGCGATCCGCCGCGCACAATGTTGGGCGCGCCCATCAGCACCCGCATGCCGCAGTCGCGCGAGGCGCGAGCCGCTTCCAGCGTGGTGGGAAACTCGGCAATGGCGCTGCCTACCGCGTGTGACTCCACGACGTGCGCCGCCGTGGCATCATCGTGGCTGGCAACCGGAATACCGCGCGCCTGGCACAGGCCAGCGATGGCGTTGCGGTTCGGCGTGGAGAATTCGGCCGCCAGCGCCAGCTGTTCGCGCTCAAACTGATCCATCTGCTCATCGTTGAGCTGATATTTGCCCTGATAGTAGGTACGATACATCTCCAGCGACGCATACTGGCGCTGGCCGGGTGAATGATCCATCAGCGACACCAGCGACAGCTCCGGGGTGCTCATCAGCGCTTCAAACAGCGGCAGCGTGGTGTGGTGCGGCAGCTCACAGCGCAGGTGCAGCTGGTGGTCGGCGCGGTTAATGCCCTTGCGGTTGCTGTCCTGAATCGCCGTAATCATTTTGCTCAGGTTTTCAAGGCGATGACCGCCGTCGCGCACGTCACCGACGCCGATGGCGTCCAGCACCGTAGTGATGCCGCTGGCGACCATCAGTGCATCGTGACTGCTCATCGCCGAATGCGCCGGCCAGTCGACTTTGGGCCGTGGCGTAAAGAATTTATCGAGGTTGTCGGTATGCAGCTCGACCAGCCCCGGCAGCAAAAACGCGTTCCCGCCGTCAAGCGCGCCCGGCTGCTGACTGCCGCTGTCGCTGAAGCTGGCGATCCGGTCGCCGCGCATCTCCAGCGATCCGCTGACGACCTCATTTTCCAGCACCAGCCGGACATTATTCACGATCATGCCTGTTCTCCTGTGTGCAGCGGCTGCATGACGTGCAGGCGGTCGGCCACCCGGGCGCGCACCGCTTCGTCATGGAAAATACCTACGATAGCGGCGCCGCGGGCGCGCGCCTGTTCAATCAGATCCACCACCGCCGCGCTGTTAGCGCTATCGAGTGACGCCGTGGGTTCATCCAGCAGCAGCACCGGATAGTCAGCGATAAAGCCGCGTGCGATGTTGACGCGCTGCTGTTCCCCGCCGGAGAAGGTCGAGGGGGCCAGCGACCACAGGCGCTGCGGCACGTTAAGACGCGTCAGCAGTTCGCGGGCGCGCTGTTCACAGCGGGCGCGTTCGACGCCGCGCTCCAGCAGCGGCTGCATGACGATCTCCAGCGTCGGTACGCGCGGAATCACGCGCAGAAACTGGCTGACCCAGCCGACGGTGTCACGGCGGATCGCCAGCATCTGACGCGCCGGTGCCTGTGCCAGATCGACCCACTGGCCGTGATGCTGCAGCCAGATGTGGCCGCTGTTGGCCTGATAGTTACCGTACAGCGCACGCAGCAGCGTGGATTTACCACTGCCGGAGCGTCCGTGCAGCACCACGCATTCGCCGGCGGCCACCTCAAGGCTGGCGTGCTGCAGCACCGGCAGCTCGGCGCTGTTCTGGTTGTGCAGCACAAAGGTTTTGCTGAGATTTTCTACGCGCAAAATGGGTTGCATGTTGATGTCCTGATAATGATTCGTGCAGCCGCACGTAACCGTAGCGGCGCGATTTATCGCGCATTTAGCAGCAACGCTCGGTGTTCAACTGAGCGCAATAAATTGCGCCGCTACGATTGGTGCACACCTCGTGAGTAGTGCGCATTAATGCGCACCGCCAGCGTGTTCTATGCCAGCACCGATGAAACCAGCAGCTGGGTGTACGGATGGTGCGGATCGTCGAGCACCCGGTCGGTGAGCCCGCTCTCCACCACTTTGCCCTGCTTCATTACCAGCAGGCGGTGCGCCAGCAGACGCGCGACGCCGAGATCGTGGGTGACGATAATCACCGCCAGATTCAGTTCGCGTACCAGCGTGCGCAGCAGATCCAGCAGGCGCGCCTGCACCGAGACATCCAGCCCGCCGGTCGGCTCATCCATAAACACCAGCGTCGGCTGCGTCACCAGGTTGCGCGCAATCTGCAAACGCTGCTGCATGCCGCCGGAAAAGGTGGTGGGCAGATCGTCGATGCGGTTGGCCGGGATTTCGACGTCCTGCAGCCAGCGCAGCGCCTCGTTGCGGATGTCGCCGTAATGACGCTGTCCAATCGCCATCAGACGCTCACCAATATTGCCGCCCGCCGTCACCTGCGGACGCAGGCCATCCAGCGGATGCTGATGCACCACGCCCCACTCGGTGCGCAGTAAGCGCCGGCGCTCGCTCTCGCTGAGCTGATACAGATCGCGGCCGCGATAAAGAATGTTGCCCTGCTGGGGCGCCAGACGCGCCGACAGGCTGCGCAGCAGCGTGGTTTTCCCCGAGCCGGACTCACCGACAATCCCCAGCACCTCTCCGGGATAGAGCGCAAAACTGACGTCTTCAAAACCTTTGCCCGGCGCGTAGAGGTGCGTCAGGTTATTGACCGCGAGCAGCGGCTGTTCACTGTCCATGCTGTTGTTCCTGCTGCTGGTGGCAAAAATCAGTATCGGAGCAGACAAACATGCGCGTACCGGCATCATCCATCACCACTTCGTCGAGATAGCTGTGGCGCGAACCGCACAGCGCACAGGGTTGTTCCCAGCTCTGCACGCTGAACGGGTGATCGTCGAAATCAAGACTTTCCACTTTGGTGTAGGGCGGCAGCGCATAAATGCGTTTTTCACGTCCGGCACCAAACAGCTGCAGTGCCGGCATCATGTGCATCTTCGGGTTGTCGAATTTGGGAATCGGCGACGGATCCATCACGTAGCGATCGTTAATCTTCACCGGATAGGCATAGGTGGTGGCGATATGGCCGTAGCGGGCAATATCTTCATACAGCTTGACCTGCATGATGCCGTACTCCTCCAGCGCGTGCATGGTGCGGGTTTCCGTCTCACGCGGCTCAATAAAGCGCAGCGGCTCCGGGATCGGCACCTGAAAAATCAGCACCTGATCCTCTTCAAGCGGCGTCTCCGGAATGCGGTGCCGCGTCTGGATCAGCGTGGCGTCTTTGGTGGCTTCGGTGGTTGCCGCCCCGCTGACGCGCTGGAAGAAGCGCCGGATAGAGACCGCGTTGGTGGTGTCATCTGCACCCTGATCGATCACTTTCAGCACGTCGCTGTCGCCAATAATGCTGGCAGTGATCTGAATGCCGCCGGTGCCCCAGCCATACGGCATCGGCATTTCGCGGCCGGCAAACGGCACCTGATAACCAGGGATCGCGACCGCTTTCAGAATGGCGCGGCGGATGGTGCGTTTGGTCTGCTCATCCAGGTAGCCGTTGTTGTAGCCGGTCAACTCACTCATCATTCTGCTCCTGATGCTGTTGGCGCAGCCGCTGCAGCAGCTCCAGCTCCGCCTGGAAATCCACGTAGTGCGGCAGTTTCAGATGCGAGACAAAGCCGGCGGCTTCGACGTTATCGGCGTGCGACAGCACGAACTCTTCGTCCTGCGCCGGCCCGGCAATGCGCTCCTGATACTCGGGTGCCTGCAGCGCACGGTCCACCAGCGCCATCGCCATCGCCTTACGCTCTGCGCGTCCGAACACCAGACCATAGCCGCGGGTAAAGTGCGGCGCGCTGTCGCCCTGGGTGGTGAAGCCGTTGACCATTTCGCATTCGGTCAGCAGGATCTCGCCAATTTCAATCTCAAAACCCAGCTCTTCGGGGCAGATCGACACGCTGAGATAGCCGGTGCGGATTTCACCGGCAAACGGATGGTTGCGGCCATAGCCGCGCTGGGTCGAATAGCCAAGCGCCAGCAAAAAACCCTCGTCGCCGCGCACCAGCTGCTGTAAGCGGGCGGCGCGTGACGCCGGATAACCGGGCGGCTGGCGCGTGATGTCACACGGCTCGCTGCCGTCATCCTCTTCACGCGCTGCCAGCCCTTCACGCGTCATCATGCTGAACACATGCGGGCAACGCTGCGCCAGCGCCTGATCGTCACGCGCGGCGGCCGGCGTTTCGCCGTTGGCCAGCAGGGTAAAATCCAGCAGGCGGTGGCTGTAGTCATAGGTCGGGCCCAGCACCTGGCCACCGGGCAGATCTTTGTAAACTGCCGAGATGCGGCGCTCGATGCGCATTTCCGCGGTTTCCAGCGCCAGGCTGTCCGCGAGGCGCGGCAGCGTGGTGCGGTAGGCGCGCAGCAGGAAAATCGCCTCGACCAAATCACCACTGGCCTGTTTGATGGCTAAGGCCGCCAGCTGTGTGTCAAAGATGCCGCCTTCGGTCATCACCCGGTCCACCGCCAGCCCTAGCTGTTGCGCCACCTGATCGCAGCCCAGCTCCGCGACGCTGCGATCGCCACGGCGCAGATCGGCCTGCAGCTGATGGGCGCTGGCAATCGCCTTTTCGCCCCCTTTCACGGCTACATACATCAGCACACCTCCACATCGGTGGTGCGTGGCAGCGCCATCATCGCTTCACCGCAGGTGAAAATCAGATCCACCCCCTGCGGGAACGGATGCGGGCGCTCACGCAGATAGGTCAGAATGGCGGCCGGCAGCTGCGGCGCGATGGCGCGCGGCTCACGCAGGCCGGGCCCGGAGAGGCGCAGCGTCAGCCCGCCGTTGAGCGACGGCACTTCGACAATCAGCGTGGTGCTCTTCTCAGGGGACAGATTGTCACCGGCGGCGAAGCAGGTGGGATCGGGATTGGCCGCCGCGTGGGTCAGCGCAAATGGGGCATCGCGCTCATCGACAATCGGTACGCCGGTGTGAAAGCGCAGGTTGCTGCGCACGATATCGCTGTCCACGCGGCGATCCAGCCACAGCGCGCTCTCCTGATCGACCAGCGTCAGCAGCACCGCCGTTGCGGCCGGGGAGAGATCGCCCCAGCCCTGCGCCAGCGGCAGCGAGACCATCACGCCCGGCTCGCTCATCGCTTTGAGAATGCGGCGGAAGGCGCGCTGGGCGTCGGCAACCGGATGGTTAAAACTTGCCAGTAATGTCATTCGTTATCTCCGCGAACCAGCGTAAAGAAATCCACTTTGGAGCTGGCGATTTCCCGCGCGCGCAGCTGGCGCTGCTCTTCACGCAGTGCCGCCAGCGGGGCAATAATTTTTTCCTGCAGCAGCGCCTGGGTTTCCGGCTGTTGCAGCAGCGCATCAATCAGCGCGCAGCGTTCGGCATGCGCCTTATCGCGCCCCAGCACATAGCTAAAACCCAGCGTGCCGTCGTGCAGTCTGATCACCGCACGGGTGACGGTGGCATCGCCCATGACGAAGCGTTTCCCGCTGCCGCCCATGCGCGCCTGCAGACGGGTTAAACCGGTTTCCGCCGGGCGCAGGCGCTCGAAGGCGGGTGTAAGCTGTAGCGACTGCCAGTGGCTGGCCAGCGCGCTGGCTTCACTGTGCGCCAGCACCGAAAGCCAGTGCTGACGGGCGGTTTGCTGTTTCATTGGTGCTCCAGAGTGAGTTCAATCATGTCGCCACGCGTCAGGCTGACGGAGTACTCCGCCACCTGACCGTCCGGCTGTGTATTCAGGGTGCGCACGCACAGCAGCGGCGCGTGCAGCGTAATCTCCAGCTGTTTGCACTCTTTGGCCTGTGCGCGGCGGGTACTGATGCGGGTCTGACGGCGGCTCAGCTGCAGGCCGAGCTGCTGCTGCATGAAGTCGTGCAGGGAACCGTGCTGGAACGTCTGCAGCGCCGGCCACCAGCGCAGGTCGGCCAGATAGTGATTAATCACGCACACCGGCACGCCGTTGACGCGGCGCAGAGTGCGTAAGTGAATGACGCTGGCGCCCTCGTCACTGCCCAGCGCGGCGGCCACGTCGCTGCTGGCCGGACGCAGTACCGCCAGCAGCCGTTCGCTGGTGGGATGACTGCCCTGCTCCAGCAGGTTCTGGCTAAAGCGCGCCTGGGCATGCAGCGGGTAGTCGTACGGGCGCATCAGTACCAGGATGCCGACGCCATGGCGCCGCTGCAGCAGGCCTTTGTTCACCAGCTCATCCACGGCCCGGCGCAGCGTGTGGCGATTGACGGCATAGTGATCGGCCAGCTGCTGTTCTGACGGCAGATAATCGCCGCAGCGATAGCGCTCCTGCAGCGCCTGCTCCAGCTGGGCGGCAACCGCCTGATAGACAGTGGTCGGATGTCTGGATATCTCCATCACGCTCAATACCTCATTCGCTTCAGGTTGAGGGGCGCAGCGGAAGAGGCTGCGGAATGGCGACTACAGTGCGGGAGACAGATGACAGTGCCGTGACGGCTCAGTGACGTGCGGATGAATTTGCTTTAAGGCAGCAGGATGGCAGCCAGACGGCGACCAATTCAATAAAATCCACTTAACTGTTACCTTTGTGACTATGCGCAAAAAAATCGCGTGCAGTTTCACGCCTTTAACGCTTCCCTTACCGGATGCAGGCTGCGTAAATTCTGCTAATTTATTCAGTAAGCCCTGCCCGGAGCGTGAAACCTTAAAATGATAAACACCTTCAAACTTTCGCACGGTTTTCGCCGCAATTTTTTGCGCGAAGTGATCCTGCCGCTGGTGGCGATTTTGCTGCTGACTTTTCTCGGTGCCGGTTTTGGCCTGTTCTGGAGCACCTCGGCCACCAACCATGAGGCGCGCGAGCAGCAGCAGCGGATGATCGCCGCCTCGTTTAATCAGAGCCTGAGTGAACATCTGCGCCAGCTGCGCAGCCTGACGCGCTGGTCCCCGCTCGCCGATCAACTGGCGCAGCCGCAGCCGGACAGCGACTGGCTGAATCAAAACGTCGGTAGCTGGCTGTACGATATGTTTGATCATCAGCTGATTGTGCTGCTTGACCGCACCAATCAGCCGACCGCCGTGTGGCGCAACGGCCAGCCGGTGGCGGATCTGCGCATCGGGCCGTACCTGCGCGATCTGTTGCAGACGCCACTGGTGCAAAGCAGTGATGAGGTACCCGGTCCGGCCGACCGCGCGGATTTTGTGCGCATCGGCCAGCGTGCGGCAGCGCTGGCAGTGGGCGATATCAGCAGCACGCGCGAGGCCGGGCGCTACCGGCTGGTGAGTATTAAGTTTCTTGATGATGGCTATCTGCGCAACCTGTCTGAACGCAGCCAGCTGCGGCAGCTCTTCTTTAGCGATGGCGTACCGCAGAACGAACACAAAGCGCGCTATCCGCTGACCTCGCGTCAGGGCGATATCGTCGGCTACCTCAGCTGGGATCCGGACAAGCCAGGCGCGCAGATGTTGCGTACTCTCGGTCCCTCCACGCTGATTTCGGTGCTGCTGATCACCCTGCTGTGCCTGTTTATGGTGCGGCGTATCTGGACTTCCTCGCTCGATTTATCGCAGTCGCTGCTGAAGCTCGGGGCCAGCGAGGCGCAGGCGCAGCATCTGGCGTTTCACGATGTGCTGACCGGGCTGCCGAACCGGGCGCTGGTTGAAGATCGGCTGACTCAGGCACTGGCCGCCGCGACCCGTCACGACCAGCGCGTGGCGTTGCTGCTGCTGGATCTGGATCGCTTCAAAATCATTAACGATACCTGGGGCCATCACGCCGGCGATGACCTTATCATCGAGGTGGCGCGCCGCCTGAGTCACCTGGTGCGCGCCAGCGATACCGTCGGGCGTATTGGCGGCGATGAATTTATCATCGTGATGCCGGAGGTAGAGAATATCGGTCAGGTGCAGGCGCTGGCGCAGCGCATCATCGCCGCGCTGGGCGAGCCGTATCAGCTGGTGGGCAACGAACTGTGGGTTGGCGTCAGCATTGGCCTGGCGCTGGCACCCCGCGATGGCATTGACCGGCTGGAGCTGATGCGCAAAGCCGACATAGCGCTGTACGAGGCGAAAAATGGCGGACGCGGTCAGTATCGCCAGTTTGAAAAGGTGATGGATGAATCGCTGCGTACGCGGCAGCAGATAGCAGCGGATCTGCGTCAGGCGCTGGTCACGTACGACGGTCTGGCAGTGTGGTATCAGCCGCTGATGGAGATCAGCGGCCAGCGGATTGTCGGACTGGAAGCGCTGCTGCGCTGGCATCATCCGCAACGCGGCGATGTTTCGCCTGCGGACTTTATCGCCATCGCCGAAGAGACCGGCATGATTATTCCGCTGGGCGAATGGGTGCTGCGCGAGGCCTGCAAAACCGCCCTGAAGTTACCGCAGGTGATTGTGGCGGTGAACGTTTCGCCGGTGCAGTTCCGCGCCAGCGGGTTTGTCGAACGCATGATTGAGATTGTGCAGTCGGAAGGTGCCGATCCGCAGCGGCTGGAGCTGGAAATCACCGAAGGCGTGTTGATTGAGGATGAACACGAAGCGCGCAACAGCATCATCGCGCTGCGCGACGCCGGGTTCCGTATCGCGCTGGATGATTTCGGCACCGGCTATTCGAGCCTGAATTATCTCAGCACGTTTCCGGTCGACAAGATTAAAATCGACCGGTCGTTTACCCAGTCGCTGGGCGTTGCGGAGAATTCCACCGCGATTGTTGAATCCGTGGTGCGCCTCGGCCACGCCATGGGCCTGACCGTCACCGCCGAAGGCGTCGAAACCGAGGGCCAGAAAAACGCGCTGGCCGATGCCGGGTGTAATGAGCTGCAGGGATATTTGTTCAGCCGGGCGGTGCCGTTGAGCGAGATTGAGCGGATGGTGTGAGGATGCAGAAGAGACGCGGTAAACCACGTCGCTACGATTTGTGCGGGAATGTATTTACGTGTTGGTCTATAACGGAAATCGTAGCGGCGTTATTTTCGCGCTTTTTTGAATCTGGATCGGAGAAGTTAAAAAACAATCTGAAAAATTGATTCGGATAGCAGATGCTCTGTGAAAGGAGGCTGTTATGCAATTCAGAAAACAATTACGACTGTTGCATTACGATTACGCTGCAGCGGGAGCTTATTTCATTACCCTCGTTACGCGACAACGGTTATGTCTGTTTGGCCGTATCAGGCAGGCGCAACTGATTCCCAGTAAAACAGGGAGTGTTGTATATCAGGAATGGCTTAATCTGTCGTTACGTGTTCCAGGATTGATGACAGATGCATTTGTTGTGATGCCAAATCACCTACACGGCATTTTGTGGCTGTGTGGCGAGAACAATAATTCCTTAAGCAGAATCGTAGCTGGTTATAAGGCAGGCGTTAGTCGGGTTATCGCAAACAGAGTGTGGCAACACAATTTTTATGAGCGGATTATACGTAATGAAAAAGAGCTGTTTTTCGCACGGCAATATATTGAGCAAAACCCGTTGAGGTGGGAGCTGGATCATTATTATCAACAAGAGTGATGTCGATTATAAAGCGCAATAAATTGCGCCGCTACGATTCGTGCGGCATTGTATTTCTGCACCACCATCCTGCACACATTGTAGCGGCGCGATTTATCGCGCTGAGTGAAACACTGCACAGCTGCCCGAATGCGCAATGAATTGCGCTGAGTTAAACACTTCACAGTTGCCAGAATGCGCAATGAATTGCGCCGCTACGATCCGTGCGGGATTGAATTTCTGCACCACTATCCTGCACACATTGTAGCGGCGCGATTTATCGCGCTGAGTGAAACACTGCACAGCTGCCCGAATGCGCAATGAATTGCGCCGCTACGATCCGTGCGGCATTGTAGTTCTGCACCACCATCCTTCACATATTGTAGCGGCGCGATTTATCGCGCTGAGTGAAACACTGCACTGCTGCCGGAATGCGCAATGAATTGCGCCGCTACGATTCGTGCGGCATTGTAGTTCTGCACTACCATCCTGCACACATTGTAGCGGCGCGATTTATCGCGCTGAGTGAAACACTGCACTGCTGCCGGAATGCGCAATGAATTGCGCCGCTACGATTCGTGCGGGATTGAATTTTTGCACCCCCATCCACACACATTGTAGCGGTGCGATTTATCGCGCTGAGTTAACCATTTCACAGCTGCCGGAATGCGCAATGAATTGCGCCGCTACGATTCGTGCGGCATTGTAGTTCTGCACCACCATCCTGCACACATTGTAGCGGCGCGATTTATCGCGCTGAGTTAAACATTGCACAGCTGCCGGAATGCGCTATGAATTGCGCCGCTACGATTCGTGCGGGATTGAATTTTTGCACCCCCATCCACATACATTGTAGCGGCGCGATTTATCGCGCTGAGTGAAACACTGCACAGCTGCCGGAATGCGCAATGAATTGCGCCGCTACGATTCGTGCGGCATTGAATTTTTGCACTACCATCCTGCACACATTGTAGCGGCGCGATTTATCGCGCTGAGTGAAACACTGCACAACTGCCCGAATGTGCAATGAATTGCGCTGAGTTAAACACTTCACAGTTGCCCGAATGCGCAATGAATTGCGCCGCTACGATTCGTGCGGGGTTGAATTGCGGCACCACCATCCTGCACACATTGTAGCGGCGCGCTAACCCTTGCTGTGCAGCAACTGGCTGGCGGTGTCGCTAATCACCTGCGCCATGCCGCGGTCGCCCTTCGCCATTGACGACATAAAAGCTTTGGCCTGCTTAAGCGTGATATGCGGCGGCAGCGGGGCCACTTCCGGATCGGTTTTCACTTCCAGCACTACCGGTCGGGTGGCGCTGAGCGCCTGCTGCCACGCCGCTGCCAGGTCTTCGGGCCGGTCGACATAGATGCCCTGCAAACCGAGGCTGTCGGCAAAGCGCGCATACTGCACGTCCGGCAGCTGCTGCGAAGCTTCAAAGCGCGGATTGCCTTCCATTACCCGCTGTTCCCAGGTGACCTGATTAAGATCCTGATTATTGAACACGCAGACAATCAGGCGCGGATCGGCCCACTGCTGCCAGTATTTCTGGATGGTGATCAGCTCGGCCAGGTTGTTCATCTGCATCGCCCCGTCGCCCACCAGCGCCACCACTGGCTGAGTGGGAAAGGCAAATTTCGCGGCGATGGCAAACGGGACGGCAGCGCCCATGCAAGCCAGACCACCCGACAGCGTGGCGCGCTGGCCCTGCTTCACCCGATAATCGCGCGCAAACCAGTTGGCGCAGGAGCCCGAGTCCGAGGTGACAATCGCATCTTCCGGCAGCTGCGGGGACATCTCCCACACCACGCGCTGCGGATTGACCGGGTTGGCGGGCGCCATGGCGCGCTGTTCCATCAACGTCCACCAGTCGCGCACCTGCACCGCGATCTCCTCCTGCCAGTGGCGATCCGCTTTATGGGTCAGTAACGGCAGCAGCGCGCGCAGGGTCTCTGCCGCGTCGCCGTGCAGATTGACCTCGCACGGATAGCGCAGCCCCAGCATCGCCGGATCGATATCGATTTGTACCGCGCGCACTTTACCTTCCGGCGGCAGAAACTCGGTCCACGGAAAACCGCTGCCAATCATCAGTAAAGTGTCGCAATTCTGCATCAGCTCCCATGACGGTTTGGTGCCGAGCAGGCCGATCGAACCGGTGACAAAAGGTGCATCGTCCGGCAGCACGTCTTTGCCCAGCAGTGCTTTGGCCACGCCCGCGCCGAGCACATTGGCAATCTGCACCACTTCAATCGCAGCACCGCGCGCACCGGCACCGATCAGTACCGCGACTTTTTTGCCGGCGTTAAGCACTTCTGCGGCACGGCGCAAATCCTCGTCGTAGGGCACAATCTTTGGCCGCTGATAGCCCGGCCCGGAATGGGTAAATCCGTGCGCATGCTGCGGCGGCTGCCAGTTCTCATCCTGCAGATCTTTCGGCAGGATGATCACCGCGACGCCGTTCTGCGCTTTGGCAATGCGCACGCCGCGATCGACCAGATGCTGGACCTGCGCCGGGGCTGCCGCTTCCTGCACAAAGTTCGCCACATCGGCGAAGATGCGGTCCAGATTCATCTCCTGCTGGTAGCTGGCGCCGCGCGCAGTGGTTTCCGCCTGGCCGGCAATCGCCAGCACCGGCGCGTGATCCATTTTGGCATCATACAGGCCGGTCAGCAGATGGGTCGCGCCAGGTCCGCCGGTCGACAGACAGACGCCGAGCTCACCGGTAAATTTGGCGTGACCGGCAGCCATAAAAGCCGCCATCTCTTCATGTCGCACCTGAATAAATTCGATGCCTGCACCGGCTTTATTGGCCCGCTGGATAGCGCCCAGCACGCCGTTGATGCCATCGCCCGGATAGCCATAAATGCGCGTGACGCCCCATGCCTGCAGGCGTTCAACAAAGAAATCGCTGGTTTTCTTGCTCATGACGGGCTCTCCCTTAGACGTTTGCAATAAACGTTAAGGGTAGCCGACGAAATGGAATGTGACAGATAACGCCTATTCGGCGACGTTCGCCGCGTCTGGCTTAGAAATCGCCGCCGTTACGCTTAGTTAACCCAGCGCAGGCGAGACCAGCGCGAAGGTCTGCGGCCCGTTCGGTGCCGCCCGCCACGGTGTGCCGTGTACCATCGCATAAGGCGCATCGACCTGCGCCAGCCCAAGGTTGAGCAGCCACGCGCCGAGCCGGGCATCGGGCGTGTCCATCCGGACAAACTGCTGCGTCAGATCCTGCATCAGCTGCGACACCAGCGCCTGCGCCGCCGCAACATCGTCAGCAATCACCGGGCCGATGGTCCAGCCGTGCCCAAAGCGGCGGCGACTGGCAAACCCCTGCAACCTGCCCTGTGCATCCTGCAGCACCACGCTTTGCGCCAGCAGCTGCTGGTGCAGACGCGTGCGCCGCAGCCCGTTCGCCTGATAATCCAGTGCGTCGATGGCGGCGGCATCCGCTTCAACGGCCGGCCGCAGCGTCAGGCCATCCGGTACGATTACCGCAGTCTGCTGCGCCAGCGCGCGCGTCTGGTGCTGCGCCACGCGATCGCAGGCCTGGAAGCCGAGCTTCTCATACAGTACCTGCCCCATATCGGTGGCGTGCAGCCGCACGTTGCAGCCGGAGAATTTTTCAAGCATGGCCTGCATCACCTGGCGGCCAATACCGCGTCCGCGCGCCTGTTCGCTCACAATCACCAGACCAATAGTGGCGGCATCAGGCCCCCAGCGCCAGCCAATCGCCCCGCCGAGATAGTCGCCCTGCGCCTCAACCACCACGCCTTCACCCAGGGCGATGAGCTGCTGCCAGTCTTCACGGCGATGCGCCCAGCCCAGTTGCTGAGTCAGGCGATAACCCGCTTCGGCGTCCGCGAGGGTCATGGCGCGCAATATCGTATTCATGCGGTTCTCCCTGAAAAACATTCTGCCCGCCAGCTTGCCACGTCCGTTTGGGGAAGCAAATAAAAAAGGCCCGCACCGGGCCAGAGAGGAAACTCAGATTTGGAAATCGATGGCGGGTTCGTCGTCGGTTTCGTAAGAGAGCGCCTGCCGTTTGATCTCTTCCAGTGACAGGTTAGCGTTACACAGTTCAAGGAACTGCCAGACGTAGTTGCGCTGGAGCTGGCCGCGCTTCAGCCCGAGCCACACGGTGTTGGCATCAAACAGATGGTGAGCATCGATCTTCACCAGGTCTTCGCCATCGTAAATATCGCACGCCTGATCGGCGAGGATACCGACGCCCAGCCCAAGTTCGACATAGGTTTTCACTACGTCAGAATCCTGCGCGCTGAGCACGATATCCGGGCGGAGGCCAGCAGCCTGGAAGGCGCGGTCCACGCGCGAGCGACCGGTAATCCCCTGACGATAGGTGATCAGCGGATGGCGGCTGAGGCTGGCGAGCGTGACCGGCTGATTCGCCAGCAGCTCGTGATCGTGCGGCACCAGCAGCGAGTGGTGCCAGCTGAACCACGGGAATGCCGCCAGGCTGGTGTTATTCACCAGTTGCTCCGAGGCGATGCCGACATCGGCCTCACCGGCCAGCAGCATGGCGACGATTTCCTGCGGCGAACCCTGATTGAGTTCCAGCCGCACGTTGGGATAGAGCTGGCGAAACGCTTTGATGACGCGCGGCAGGCTATAGCGCGCCTGGGTATGCGTGGTGGCGATGGTCAGCACGCCGCTGGTCTCATTGGTAAACACATCCGCCAGCCGGCGCACTTTGCCGGCCTCATCGAGGATGCGTTCAGCAATGGTCAGCAGCGCTTTGCCCGGTTCGGTCATGCCTAACAGCCGCTTGCCACGACGAATGAAGATTTCCACGCCCAGTTCATCTTCCAGATCGCGAATATGCCGGCTCACCCCCGATTGTGAGGTAAACAACGTATTGGCGACTTCTGTCAGGTTGAATTCGCAACGGGCCGCTTCGCGTATAATTTTAAGTTGCTGGAAATTCACACCCTTTTCTCCTGTTTCCTGCCCCTGTTTCGTCCATGTTATGAAGTTGGTGTGATTGCAACAAATAATAAAAAACGGTGTGTTATGCGGAATAGTAATAAGCGTGAGGTTGGGGATGGGTGCGCTTTGCCGCCCTCACCCCGGCCCTCTCCCATAGGGAGAGAGAGCGGATCGCGCGAGATTGAGATGGCGTGCCGGGATGGATGGCTGCCCCAGACGGTTCCCTCTCCCGCGGGCGGGAGAGGGTTAGGGTGAGGGAAAAAACCTCTCTATCAACCCACTAACATCAGCTCGCGCTCCTCCACCATCGGCTTATTCAGCAGCGACAGCAGGATGTTTTTTACCGCCTGCGCCGATGGCGACAGCGGCAGGCGCGCTGAGACGTTCAGCGACAGCGGCAGATTCAGCGACGGACTGTTAATGCGTGCCATCCACGCGTGCGTTGAACTCACCAGCGCGCGCGCCGCCGATTCCGGCAGTACGGTAACGCCCATGCCGCTCGACACCGCCGCGGTTAAGGTTGAGATCGACTCAATTTCACCGATGATTTTCGCGCTCAGACGACGCAGCGAGAACGCTTCGTCCACGCGTTTGCGCACTGCGCTGTAGTCACGCGGCAGGAACAGGTTCATCTGTGCCACGTCAGCCAGATCCACCGTAGCACCCGGACAGGCCGTCGCCCCTACCAGATACAGCTCCTCTTTCATCAGCGGAATGCTGTTGATACCGGCAGTCGGCGCGCGATCGTACAGCACGGCCATATCCAGCTGGCCATTCATCACTTTCTCATTGAGCGAAGTGCCGCTGTTCTCGTGCAGATAGACCAGCACATCAGGATATTGCTCGCGCACCGTTTGCAGCAGCGGCATGGTGAGCGAAGAGGCTGCCGTGCCCGGCGCGAGGCCAATCGATACCTGACCATTGAGCGCCTGGCCAGCGTTGATCACCGCTGTCTGCGCCTGTTCGCACTGGCGCAGAATGGTGCGTGCGTGAGCATAAAGAATTTTACCGGCTTCGGTTGGCGTTACGCCGCGCTTGGTGCGGATCAGCAACTGCTGGTCGAGTTCGTTCTCCAGCGTCGCCACCTGTTGGCTGAGTGCAGGTTGTGCGATATGCAGGACTTCTGCTGCCTGCGTCAGGCTGCCGATATCGACGATTTTTACAAAGTATTTCAGTCGTCTTAAGTTCATATTGCCTCCGTCACGGATCCCCGAATGCCCAAATGATGAGTTCTCAGCCTGCTGGCTTGTGACAAAGAAATTGCAATATGCAGGCCAGGTTTGATCTTTACCCGGCGGGCACTGACCAGAATTTTCCTAACGAACGGGAAAATAAGCGTTTCTGATTACCCCGAATGGGTTAATAAGTGCCGCACATGACCCATAACGTTTATCCGCTGGCGATGACGCACCCTGATGGTGCAGCATTTGCGAGGCAGATGTGCAAAAAAGTGATGACTGCGCGTGCTGCTGTGGTGCAAAACGGGCAGAAAATGCACGGATTGCGGGGGCAGAAAGGAGAATAAAGAGAAATTGCGCGGTGGCTATCAGTGGGAAAACTTATTGTGTCTGACGATGCCGGCAGCCCGGCAGCGTGCAATTACCGCCTTACCCTGCTCCTCTCCCGGAAGAGAGGAGCAGAACGGGTTAGCGTTTTTTGCGGTTGCGGTGCATATCAATTGAAACCGCCGCGACGATGATCATCCCTTTAATGATGTCCTGCACGTAAGCATCGACGCCAACAAAGGTAAAGCCACTTTTGATTAAGCCGAGGATCACTGCGCCGATCAGCGTGCCGGTAATCCGCCCGACGCCGCCCATCAGGCTGCTGCCACCGATAACTGCGGCGGCGATGGCGTCGAGTTCATACGCCATGCCCATGCTCGACTGGCCGCTGCTGACGCGCGCCGCCAGCACCACCCCCGCCAGACCCGAGAGCGCCCCGGCGATGGTATACACGATGATCAGGTATTTATTAACGTTGATGCCCGACACTTTGGCGGAGGTCATGTTGCCGCCAATCGCATAGACATATTTGCCGTAGCGGGTGTGTTTGAGTGCGATGTGGAACAGGAAGGCGACCACCAGGAAGATAATCACCGGCATCGCGCCCTGACCGATGGAGGTGAAACCGTCCGACAGGAAGCTGATCGGGTTGCCCTGGGTGTAATATTGTGCCAGACCGCGCGCCGACACCATCATACCGAGCGTGGCGATAAACGGTGGAATACCGGTTTTGGTGATGAGCACGCCGTTGACCACGCCGCACAGCAGGCCGACGCCGATGCCCGCGACGATCGGGATGGCGGCGGGCAGATTGACCAGTGACGGATACATCGGCGACAGGCTGTCAGACGTCTGCGCCAGGCTGGCGGCAACCACCGCCGTCAGGGCGATAACCGAACCGGACGACAGGTCGATACCGGTAGTAATAATCACCTGGGTGACGCCGACGGCGATGATACCGATGATCGCCACCTGCAGCACAATCAGTACTAAACGGTTGGTGTTGAGCAGAAATGACTGGTCACGCACGTACCAGCCGGCTATTTCAAAAATCAGCGCAATGCCTAACATCACGACAAAGATGCCGGTGTCTTTTGGCAGTTTATGGCGCAGATTACCGAAGAAAGAACTCTGTTCGCTGGCCTGCGGGGCCGTTACTTTTACGTTACTCATAGGGGTCTCGTGCCTCACTCGGATGCCAACGACAAAATGGTTTCCTGGTCGGCCTCTTCTTTATCGAGGATGCCGGTTATACGTCCGCCGTGCATCACCATCACCCGGTCGCTCATGCCGAGAATCTCCGGCAGCTCAGAGGAGACCATGATGATGGCCACGCCACGGTTAGCCAGTTCACTGATCAGGCGGTAGATTTCGGCTTTGGCGCCAACATCAATACCGCGGGTTGGTTCATCGAGGATCAGAATCTTCGGTTGCGCCAGCAGCCAGCGCGCAATCAGCACCTTCTGCTGGTTACCGCCGCTGAGGTTATTGATGATCTGATCCATGGTCGGCGTTTTAATATTGAGTTTGCGGATCTGCTCCATGCAGTCCTGCGCCATCTTCATGTGGCTAACGAAACCGCTTTTGCCGATGTAATCGGGCATATTGACGATGCTCATGTTCTCCAGCACCGACAACACCAGAAACAGCCCGGACTTTTTGCGGTCTTCGGTGAGAAACGCCATGCCCTTCTCAATCGCCGTTGACGGCGAATCGATTTTCACCGGCACACCATCAATCAGCACTTCACCGCTGTCGAAGCTTTCCATGCCGAACAGGCTCTCCATCACCTCGCTGCGTCCGGCACCCACCAGCCCGGCCACGCCGAGGATCTCGCCTTTGCGCACGCTGAAGCTGACATCGGTAAAGCGGTCTTTGCAGGTCAGGTTGCGCACCGTCAGCACTTCTTCGCCGATGGCACTGTTGAATTTAGGGAACAGCTGCGTCAGTTCGCGTCCCACCATCTGGGTGATCAGCGACTGACGGGTAAAGGCGGTGGTGCTGTTGCTGCCGACCCAGGTGCCGTCGCGGAAGATGCTGATCTCATCGGTAATGGCGAAAATTTCATCCATTTTATGGCTGATATAGATGATGGCTTTGCCCTGGGCACGCAGGTCGCGGATGATGGTGAACAGATGCGCCACTTCGGTTTCCGTCAGCGCCGAGGTCGGTTCATCCATAATCACGATGTCGGAGTTCCACGACACCGCTTTGGCAATTTCCACCATCTGCTGGGACGCAATGCTGAGCTCGCCGACCAGCCGATCGGCTTTCAGACGGATATTCAGCTTGTTAAGCAGTTCCTGCGTCTGCTGATTGAGCTTGCCGTGATCGACAAAGCCGTATTTCATCGGTTCACGACCGAGCCAGATATTCTCCGCCACGGTCATGTAAGGCACCAGATTCAGCTCCTGGTGAATCATGGAAATGCCGGAACGCAGCGCGTCCATGGTGTCCTGAAACTGCACCGGCTCCCCTTTAATGCGGATGGTGCCCTTATCGGGACGATACATCCCGATAAGGCATTTCATTAAAGTGGATTTGCCCGCGCCATTTTCACCCATCAGGGCATGTACCGACCCCGGCTTAATACGCAGTGAGACATTGTCGAGTGCCTTCACTCCGGGGAAGAACTTGCTGATGCCTTCGGCTTCAAGCGCAAAAGCGGTCATACATCACCTCCGTACGGCTAAGTCGGTTACGGTTTATTTCTGGTTCTGACTGGCAAATTTTTCGTAGTTATCTTTGGTGATCAGCTGGAACGGGATATCGACCACTTTCTGCACTTTCTCGCCGTTAATCAGCTTGACCGCCGTCTGTACCGCGCCTTCACCCTGACCTTTCGCATCCTGGAAGACCGTGGCGACCATTTTGTCGTTCTTGATCATCTGCAGTGCATCCGGGGTACCATCCACACCCGCGACCAGAATGTGATTCGGGTTTTTGCCCAGCGCCTGCAGCGCACCGATCGCCATTTCATCGTTGTTAGAGGCAATGGCCTGAATGTCATCGCCGGCGGTCAGCCAGTTACTCACCACGTCCACCGCATCATTACGGGTAAATTTGGCGGTCTGTTTCTGTACCACTTTAATGCCCGGGTATTTGGCGACCACCGCTTCCACGCCTTTGGTGCGTTCACGGGTTGATTCGTTAGCCAGGTCACCCAGCAGAATCGCCACGTTGCCTTTACCGTTCATCTTTTTCGCCAGCGCTTCCATCTGCAGACGGCCTGCCAGTTCAGAATCCGAACCGACGAACGCCATTTTGTCTTTCAGCTCACCCGATGGTTTGCGGTTGACGAATACCAGCGGCACGCCGGCCTTAGCGGCGGCATCCACCAGCGGTTTCACCGCGTTGGTATCAACCGGGTTCACGATGATGGCGTCAACACCCTGACCAATGAAGTTCTGCACCTGCTGCAGTTGCTGGGCCACGTCGCCTTTGGCGTCTTCAACCTGGCCTTTGATATTGTCTTTTTGCATCTCTTTCTGCATGGCTGTGCGCAGGATGGTGAGGAAGTTGTCATCAAACAGCGCCATAGAAACGCCCAGCTGGATATCTTTTGCCATCACAGCGGCAGGTAACATGCAAGCTAACAGGGAAGTCACTAACGCTTTTTTGAATTTCATAGGTAACCCTTCTTATTTGTTAACGTGCTCAGGTTGGCTGAGTCCGCGAATGAAAAATATCTTTTACATTCACTCAACGTCGCTGGCGTTTTTTTTCTGTTCGTAGAGGTAAGGCTTCTGGTCTGACGCTATCGGTACCGTGCTGCTCCTTTTTTCAACATCTTCCTTATCAATATGTTACTTTCGCAAGAAGCGTTGAGCGGACAAAACTCGTTTCGGGCGTGATGATAAGCAGTTCATTTGTTTCATCCTTTCTTCTTTTGAAATTTTCATCATAAAAGCACTGAAATGATTGTTTTAAAATCGGCAAATAACAAAACTTTGACACGCATCTAACATCTCAAAGGAAATGCGTTTAAAGTGAGATCTTGCTGGCAGTTTGAAATCTGCCCATTCAAGGCAGAAAAGCAGCAATCCGCTGCTTTTACGCGCACTTAAACCAGAAGTGTGCGATCGGGCTTTGACAACGGGGATCGGCATCGCTAATATTCGCCTCGTTCCAACGATTCCTCTGTAGTTCAGTCGGTAGAACGGCGGACTGTTAATCCGTATGTCACTGGTTCGAGTCCAGTCAGAGGAGCCAGATTTAAAGAAGCCCGCTCAGGGAAACCTGAGCGGGCTTTTTGTTGTGGTGAGTTTGCTGGGCGATGGAAGATGATACGGGCCGCTAAATCAAACCCGCCGGACTGATGTCAGTCAGCCCTTTGCTTTATAACGTTTTGCCCAGGCAAATGGCCTCTTCCCGGCCGCGGTAGGGTCCGTAATTTTCTCTCTGCCGGTAACCCTGCCTGATATAAAAATCCACGGCGCGCTGATTAACATGCCGGGTTTCCAGCCACAGTTCACGATATCCCAACGATTTTGCCGCGGCTTCCAGAGCGCTGAGCAAGGCGCAGCCGATGCCCGGCAAACTGCGGTCGGAGAACATCCTTTTCAGTTCAGCGATCCCGGCAGCCACCGGCCGTAACGCGCCGCAGCCGACGGCCGTGCCTTGCGCATCTCTCGCGATCACCCACAACGCGCCTTCACCCTGAAAGGTGTCAACGCTGGCGCGGCTGTTTCCGCCATCGCCAGTGATAGCCGCAAGCTCTGCGGAGAGTTTTTCAATCAGCCACTGTGATTCCGCCGAGCGCGGGTCTGCGTGTTCAATCTTCACCATCGTGATACCTGTATTAAAGGAGGCTGCTGTGGCGCTACCAGACTGACCTGACATCTACAATAGGTGTTGTTCGTCACCACCCGCTGCAATATCTGGCAGGCAAGTCCGGCGTTTACCCGATATGCTTCTCTTCCTTCCCCGCCAGCGCTTCTTCACTCTCTATCATTGCAAAGAATAACTCGAGCTGCCCGAGCATCATTGACGCGGCCACCGATAACTGGCGTTGTGGTGCCACGCACAGTGACAGAGTAAAGGGTTTTAATACCGTGTCGATCAGCGGAATGAATTTCAGTTCTCCCCGGCGATATTCATCAACAATATCCAGCCAGCACATCAGGCTGATGCCAACATCATCACGCACTAACGATCGCAGCATATGAATGTTATTGGTGCGCCCCACTTCCTTCAGGCGAATGCCAGAACTGTTAATGAGCGCTTCCAGCGGATCGGCCAGCATTAATGGCGCGGCGGGCACAATAAACGGCCAGGGTTCGCAATGGCTGAAGCGAATAGATTCCAGCGCTGCCAGGGGATGATGTCGGCTAACCACAATCCCCAGACGCAGATCGGCAAAGGATTTCACCAGCAGTTCACGCGAGCTTTGTGGGTTCAGCATGATGCCAAAATCCGCATCACCGGCGGTCAGCGCATTCGCGATATGGATATTGCTCATGGTGGTGAGGGTAAACGAAATGCCCGGATAGTCTTCACGGATACGCTGCAGGATTGAGGAGAAAAAACCGCGGTTAATGGCATCAATGGTGGCGATATGCACATGGCCATGTCGCAAGCCACGCAGATCCTCTAATTGGGTACAAACACGACCAAAATCACGTTGCCAGTTTTTGGCCGCATTAAACAGGATTTCGCCAGCGGCAGTCATACATAAACCTGATGGATGGCGTTCAAACAACGGCATATCCAGCTGTTCCTCCACGCGCAAAATCTGCCGGTCGATAGAGGAGGCAGAGACGTGTAACACCTCGGAAGCCTTACGTAGCGAACCCTGGCGTGCCACTTCGGTGAAATAAATCAGAAAACGTGAGAAGGCAAACATAGTGGGTGCTCTCTTTTTTGCAACGCATCATGCGAATTAAACAGATGGACGCTTACACAACGGCAAAATAATAATCGCATCCATGATAAAGACAAGGGTATGCGCGGCGCTAACGCTGATGACAGCCCTGCAAAGACAGGCTGATTATGAAATCAACACACCTGGCTGTCACCGTCATCGCAAAGCAGTCCAACGGTGCTGGCAATCTGTTACTGACGCTGGAAAGTGCCAGCGACCAACCGCTGCCGCCTTTTACACCGGGCGCGCACATTGATGTCCACCTGCCGGCGGGAGGGGTGCGTCAATACTCACTGTGTTCGCCAGCCAGTGCCGCTGGCTATGAAATCTGCGTGCGTCTTGATCCCGCCTCGACAGGCGGTTCCCGCTGGCTGCATCAACAGCTGAATGTCGGCGATGCGTTAACCCTGTCGGCACCGCGTAACCACTTTCCGCTACCGGATGCACCGCGCACCTTATTATTTGCTGCCGGTATTGGCCTGACGCCACTGCTGGTCATGGCAGAAGCGCTGGCCGGGCGGCAGGCTGAATTCATGCTGCATATCTACCTCAAACATCATGATGAACTGGCGTTTGCGACACGTCTGGCGCAGCTCGGTGAGCGTGTCGTCATTCACTACAGTAGCGAAGGCGACAGCCTGCGCACCCGGATACCTGACGATCTGGAAACATCAGCCAACAGCGCGCTGGTTGCCTGCGGACCAGCTGGCTTCATGCACCACCTGCAGCAGCAAACGCTGGAACGCGGCTGGCAGCCGTATCAATGGCACAGCGAACGTTTCAATCCTGCAGCCTCCCTGATTACCGCAGGCGACAGCTTCGACGTGGAGATTGCCTCCTCCGGCGCGCGTTATACCGTTGGACAGGCTCAAAGCATTGCCGGGGTGCTGGAAGCGGCGGGTATCGACATCGAACTCTCCTGTGAGCAAGGCATGTGTGGTGCCTGCATTACGGGTGTTTTGTCGGGTGAACCCGATCACCGCGACGAGGTGTTAAGCCCAAAAGAGCGTGCCGCGAATGACTGCATCGTTCTGTGCTGCTCACGCGCACGCTCTCCGCTTCTGGTACTGGACTTATGAACATCTATCCAGGCGCAACCGGCGCACGTTTACCCCGCTGGCTCCTGCCAGACAGCTGGCCACAGCAGGACAATCAGCCGCAGCTGGCGACGTTACATTTTCACGCTGACGGGCTGCAGTTCGCGCCCTGTGAAGGAGCGTATGCTGATTATTTACCCCTCAATGGCGCTCTGGTGCTTCCCGCCCTGATCGAACCGCATGCGCATCTGGACAAAACGTTCACCTTCGAGCGCAGCCCGGCACGCCAGCCCGGTTTGCTGGCTGCGATTACCGCGATGCACCAGGATCGCGTGCACTGGAGCCGTGCAGACCTGCATCAGCGCGCGCATCAGGCGTTGCAATGGGCGGTGGAGAGTGGCGTGGGTTTATTGCGCACCCACGTCGATTGGTTCAGCGCGCAGGCGCCGCTGGCGTGGCAGGTTATTGGTGAGTTACAGCATCCTTTATGTCGCATCGAACGCGTGGCCCTCGCCCCGCTGAGTTTTTTCGCCAGCACGGATGATGCGCAGCACATTGCCGCTCAGGTGGCCATCAGCGGTCCGGGCGCACTTCTGGGTGGTTTCATTCACAGCAGCAACTGGGATGCGCAAGCCTTCTCACATCTTCTGCAAGCTGCCGAACAGTGGCAGCTCGATATCGACCTGCACATTGATGAAGAGTTGAATGCTGATGCCCAGGGCATGCGCTGGCTGGCGAACTACCTGCAACAACATCCGTTCAGTGGTCATATTACCTGCAGCCACAGCTGCGCGCTGTCGCAACAGGAAGATGCGCTGCAGATTCTTGATCGGCTGGCCCTGCACCAGGTGACGCTGATCGCTCTGCCCCTGACCAACCTGCTGTTACAGGACGCCGTGCCCCATCGCACACCGCGTCAGCGTGGATTAACGCTGGTGAAAGAAGCGCAGGCGCGTGGAATTTCACTGCTGCTGGGCGCTGATAACGTGCAGGACGCCTTCTGCCCCCTCGGCAGTTACGACCCCCTCGATACCCTGTTCAGTGGGGTATTGAGCCTGCAGTTGGGAGCTGCCTTTGATGAAGCCTCTCAGCTTATCTGCCAGCCCGACGCTTTCCGTCACAACGATATGGTGATTTTTCCGCATGCCGATACAGCAAGCTGGCCGCTGCGCCAGCGCCAGCGCTATCGGCTTAAACAAGGCGTGCGTTATGGAGAAGAAACTGATGACGCTAGATGAAGGGGCGGGTAAGCCGCTGGCGAAATATGCGGCGTGGCGACGCGTCGGCGACTTTATTTTTCTCTCGGGCATTATTCCGGTGAATCCGCAAACCGCGACGATCGTGCGCGGTTACAGCGATATCCCCGAAGCAGCGCAACGGCTGCTGGGACGCAGTGGTGAATTTTCTACCGATTTCAAAGAAGGTCCAATCCTGGCACAAAGCTGGTATGTGCTGGAGAGCATCCGCACCACCCTTGAAAGCGCCGGTGGGCAGATGAGTGATGTTTTCAAACTGGTGCAGTACTTTCGCAATCTGGACCATTTCCCGCACTACAGCCGGGTGCGCAAGCAGTTCTTCCCGGACGAACCGCCGGTGTCAACGGTGGTGCAGGTCAGTGAAATGCTGCCGAGCCCGGACGTACTAATTGAAGTTGAAGCCACGGCGTGGTTGCCACAATAACGCGAGGAAACAGTATGTTGCATGGTTATATCCCGGCAAACCGCTTTTTGCCGTACCTGAGCTGGACCGACATCGCCACACTGGATAATAAAGCCAACACGGTGATTGTGTTACCGACCGGCGCCATCGAACAGCACGGTCCCCATCTGCCGTGTGCCGTCGACAGCGTCATTTCATCGGGCGTGGTCGGGCATGCCCTGGCACGTTTACCCGCGGATATCCCGGCTTATGCCATTCCGCCGATCACCTATGGCAAATCCGATGAGCACCTGCACTTTCCCGGCACGCTGACGCTGACCGGGGAAACCTTGTTACATACCATTCTGGAGATTGGTGAATCCCTTTATCGCGCCGGTTTCCGCAAGTTTTTAATGGTGAATGGCCATGGCGGGCAGCCACAGCCGCTGCAGATGGCCGCACGCGAACTCCGTCTGCGACACGGTGACATGATCATCATCATGCAAGACACCTTCAAAGTGCCCAACTGTGCCGAAAGTTTTATGGACGACAAAGAGCGTCAAATGGCGATGCATGCCGGTCATGCGGAAACCGCACTGATGCTGGCACTCGCCCCCGACACCGTGCAGATGAGCAAAGCCGTGGCGAATTATCCCCCTGCCTTCCCCTGCCCGACACTCTCGACCAGTAAACCCATGGCGGCATGGGCTTCTTATGATTTCGGCCCCAGCGGCGTTATTGGCGATCCACTGCCGTCCACGCCCGAACAAGGCGCGGCGATTCTGGATTCGCTGGCGGAAAGTTGGGCACAGGTGATCACCGAAATGCATCAAATGAGCTGGGTAACCCGCGCTGAACCGGCATGGGGCACAGGTCACTGGCAGGGCAAAGTATTAGACCACAACGACGCTGCATCACTCTTAACACCGCGCTAACCGGGGGATCACGATGAATAAAAAATTAAGCATGATTGCCGCACTGTCGCTGGCGCTGTCGGCCCAGAGCATGGCGGCGGAGAAATTCACCTTTATGACCAACTGGTATGCGCAAGCAGAGCATGGCGGTTTTTATCAGGCACTGGCGCAGAACCTGTATAAAGATGCCGGGCTGGACGTCACCATTAAAATGGGTGGTCCCCAGGTTCACACCATGCAGCTGATGGCGGCGGGTCAGGCAGACTGCATCATCAGCGATAACATGCAGGCGCTTGAATCCTGGCAGCAGGGTGTTGAAGCCGTGCCCGTTGCCACTACGTTCCAGCACTCGGCAATTGCTTTTCTCACCCATCCTGATGTGAAAGATAAAGCGGATCTGCAGGGTAAAACCTTCCTGCTGGCGGCGGAAGCTTATACCTCTTACTGGCCGTGGGCACAGAGTGCGCTCAGCCTGAAGAATGCGCGCGTGCGCCCGTACACGTTCAGCATCCAGCCATTCCTCGCAGACAAAACGCTAGTGCAGCAGGGTTATATCACCTCGGAACCTTTTGCTGTGCAGAAAGCCCATGCGCAAGCCAATGTCTACCCGATCAGCGAATGGGGTTACCCGCCCTACGGCAACAGCATTGTGTGCATGAAATCAACCATTGAAAAACGTCCGCAGGCGGTAGCCGCATTCGTTAAAGCCTCAATGCAGGGCTGGAAAAACTATCTGCAGGATCCGAGTGCTGGCAACGTGCTCATCAGGAAAGAGAATCCACAGATGAGCGAGGAGCAGATCGCCTTCGGTATTGCCCAGATGAAGAAATACCAGATGGTGACGGGCGGCGACGCGCAAACAGCGGGTATCGGTATTATTACCGAGCCACGGCTAAAACAGACATGGCAGCTGCTGGTGGATAACAAGCTAATCGATCCGGCCAAAGTGCCGTTTGCGGGTAGCTACACGCTGCAGTTCATCAAAGACGTTAAGGTCATGCCATGAACACCGCCAGCAACATAACGCCGATCAATCCTGATAGCCAGCCACGGCCTGCCGCGCCGCCGGCGATTGAGGTGCTCTCTGCGGAGAAAATCTATCCCAACGGGACGCGGGCACTGCTGCCGGTGGAACTGACCGTGCGCCAGGGCGAGTTTGTTTCACTGC
Organism: Pantoea sp. VS1; assembly: GCF_002207995.1. NCBI lineage: Bacteria > Pseudomonadati > Pseudomonadota > Gammaproteobacteria > Enterobacterales > Erwiniaceae > Pantoea > Pantoea sp. VS1. The sequence goes on along the minus strand of NZ_NHZE01000096.1, from coordinate 41,119 downwards.
TCGGCCCTTCCGGCTGTGGCAAAAGTACCTTGCTGAAAATGATTGCCGGCTTAATTGAACCCAGTGATGGCAAACTGATGCTATTTCGTCGCGATCGTCGGGAGAATCAACGCGATCTGCCGCTTTCCTTTGTGTTTCAGGAAGCCACCCTGATGCCGTGGAGCAGCGTGCATAAGAATGTACGCCTGCCGTTGGATCTGGCGGGGGTACCACGCGGTGAAGCCGACACCCGGGTGCGGGAGATTCTGGCACTGGTTGGCCTGGGCCAGTTTGGTCATGTACTGCCACGCGAGCTTTCCGGTGGCATGCAGATGCGGGTGTCAATTGCCCGTGGTTTAGTGACGCGTCCCCGGGTGCTGTTAATGGATGAACCCTTTGGCGCGCTGGACGAAATCACCCGCAACAAACTGGACAGCGACCTGCTCGATTTGTGGCAGGAGCAAAAGCTTACAGTAGTTTTTGTGACCCACTCGATTCAGGAAGCCGTATTCCTGTCGCAGCGTGTGATTATGATGGCCGCGCGTCCGGGTCGCGTTGTTGATGATATTCGCATTGAAACCAGCCTGCCGCGTGATGATGCGTTTCGTGTCAGTCAGCCGTTTACCCATTATGCGCAGCTGTTGCAGCGCGGCCTGCTCGCAGCCAGTCAGGAGAGCAAAGCATGAAACCGCTTGCAGCAAACCGTAAATTTCAACAATGGCTGTTTCCGGCGGTGGTCGCCATTGCCATGCTGTTACTGTGGCAGTTTCTGGTCACCGCGTTTAAGGTGCCCGCCTTTCTGGTCCCTTCTCCACTCGTCGTGGCGCAAAGCCTGGCGCAAAACTTTCCGGCGTTGTTTATGTCCTTACTTTACACGCTGAAAATCACGGTGATCTCGTTTGTGCTGGCGACGGTTATTGGCTCCATCATTGCGTTTTTACTGGTGCAGAATCGGTTTATCGAGACGGCGTTATTTCCTTATATTGTCTTTCTGCAGGTAACGCCGATTGTCGCCATTGCGCCGCTGATCATTATTTGGGTGAAAGACACCACGTTGTCTCTGGTGGTGTGCGCCACTCTGATGGCGGTGTTCCCGATCATTTCAAACACCACGCAAGGTTTACGTAGCGTGTCTCCGGGGCTACTGAGCTATTTCAGGCTAAACCATGCATCGCGCCTGCAAATTTTAATACGCCTGCGCATTCCATCGGCGTTGCCCTATTTCTTTGGTGCGTTGCGCATCTCCAGTGGCTTGTCGCTGATTGGCGCGGTGGTCGCGGAATTTGTTGCAGGCACCGGCGGCACGGATACCGGGCTGGCCTATCAGATCCTGCAGGCTGGCTATCAACTCAATATTCCGCTGATGTTTGCCGCATTGTTACTGATTTCCCTGGCCGGCTTCCTGCTTTTTGCACTGATGTCATGGCTCACGCGCCGCGTACTGGCAGCATGGCATGAGAGTGAATTGAGCCCGAATTAATGCAACACGGGCGGATCATCAACCGCCCATCACCTCTTCGACTGACAGGAGCTATACATGTCTGAACCCGATCGCCAGTTTGCACTGGCGGCGCTGGTCGCGGCGTTGCCGGAATTTGACTGGATTAAAGAAGCGCCGAAAGTAAAACGTCTGTCACGTGACTTTCACTGGTTTAGCCCGGTGCTTAAACACCAGCTGGAAGAGAAGTTCGCCGAGCTGGCTGTTCGTCCACGCGATGAGAACGAACTGCTTGCCGTTGTGGCAGCCTGTGCCAAAGCGCGTATCCCACTGAATCTCCGGGGGGGCGGCACCGGCAACTACGGCCAGCTGATTCCGCTGGAGGGCGGTGTCATGGTCGACATGACACGCCTGAACAGCGTCACCGCCATGGGTACCGGTACGGTGCGCGCGCAGGCTGGCATTCGTCTGGGCGATCTCGAAGCACATACCCGCCCGCATGGCTGGGAGCTGCGTTGCATGCCCTCAACCTGGAAACTTGCCACGCTGGGTGGTTTGTTTGGCGGCGGTTTTGGCGGAGTAGGATCGATTAACTACGGTCCGCTGGCCGCGCCAGGCAACGTGCTGTCAATTCGTATGATGACGATGGAAGAGACACCACGCATCATTACGTTGCAGGCACCGGATGCCCTGCTGTTGCATCATGCTTACGGCAGCAATGGCATCGTGCTGGAGATCGAGTTGGCACTGGCACCCTGCCACGACTGGATAGAGCGCCTGGATACCTTCGCCGACTTCCCCTCCGCAATGGCTTATGCCGATGCGCTGGCGCGTTCACCTGGCATTGTTAAACGCCAAATCGCGGTATTTGCCGCACCGGTGCTGGATTATTTCAGCGATTTAGCGGAGGCGCAGATTCGGGCTCAACACGGTGTCATTTCGGTGACCGGAAGCGAGAGTGATGGCCTGCTGCCCGCCATCCTCGCACAACACAACGGCCGTAATGCATTGCACTTTGCCGAAGGGGAAAATAGCGGCCATTCCCTGATTGAATATTGCTGGAACCACACCACCCTGCAGGCATTGAAGGTTGATAAAACCCTGACTTACCTGCAAACCGCTTACGCTGTGGATAATTATCATCAACAGGTGCTGGCAATGGAAGCTGAATTATCGGATGAGGTGATGTCACATATTGAATTTCTGCGCGACATGAACGGCGCGCTCACCTGCAGCGGCCTGCCATTAATCCGTTACAGCAGCCCGGAACGGCTCAACGCCATTATGGATATTTATCGTAGCCATAATGTGAAAATAAATAATCCACATGTCATTCATATTGAGGATGGCAAACAAGGTATGGTGCGGCCTGATGTGGTTGCCCTAAAATCCGCCTGCGATCCTTACAACTTATTAAACCCCGGCAAGCTACGTGGCTGGGAAGTACGTGAAACCTTGCCGGCGGTACATATTCCCGGCGTTAATTGATCATCACTTTTTATTTACGGCATAACTCACCGCCGGGTGATCCTCTCACCCGGCTGGCATCGTTACGCTTTCCTCAACGGGTGTGTTTATTCAGGGATCATGCAATGAGAGCACTAAAACGTGTCGGTTTACTTGCGCTGTTTTTCCCCTTCGCGCCAGCAACACTGGCTGCGACACAAAGTAATATCAGCGACTGTCATTACGATGCCAGCGGTGTAGACAGCTTCAGCGATATATTCACCTGCGGTACCGTTAGCGGCAGTTTACGTACGCTCTACTACTCCACGCACAATGCCTATTTTTCCAAAGGCTTTAATCAGGACACCACCAGTTACGGCGGCAGTGTGAAATATGAAACGGCTCCCGCGTATGGTTTTCGTGCTGGCGTGAGCGCCATCTTTTTGCGGGGGATTGATCACCCGGATGAAGCGCATACCATCAGCGACATTGGTGATAATCAGACCAATATCGGGGAAGCTTATTTAAGCTGGCAACAGGATGATTTTAAAATTACTGCCGGCGATCAACGCATTAACATTCCCTTCGTCGGTGACTATGACTGGCGTATTACACCGATACTCTTCAGGGGCGTTGATGCCAATTATGGCGACAGCACCCAGTATTTGCATGCGACCAAAGTCTGGCGCTACAAGCCCTGGGGCGACGATCAGTTCCTGGATACCACGGCCTATTCGGATATCGATGAGCGCACTAACGGCATGTGGGCGATTGGTGGCGGTCAGGGCACGCAGTGGGATAACAAAAAACTTACCGGACAAGTGTGGTATCAGGAATATGCTGATTATTCCCGCGTTGTCTATGGCGAAAGTCATATGCAGTGGCAGGATACATTGTTGCAGCCGGATGTGGCTCTGCAGTTTATTCGCGGTACCAGCTTAGGGAAAGCGCTGGCCGGAGAGGTCAATAGCACCTCTTACGGTGCTCAGCTCGCGCTGAGTTTCACCCCTGCACTGAACTGGAAATTGGGCTACGACCATATTGCTGCCAGCCCCAATAGCTGGGGTAACGGTTCACTGGTGGTGCCTTATGCCCACAACAGTTCATCGGGTCCCTATTTCGCCCAGCCGTTTTTCACCAGTACCCAGGATCTGGGCAGTGGCAATGCGTATATGACCAACCTGAACTACGTGCTTAATGAGCATCTTTCTCTGGGTACACAATATTCGTTTATGGATTTAAAACCCTCGGCGCAGTCTGCCAGTATTAATCAGTCGGAATATCTGGTGTATTTCACCTGGGCGTTCGGCGGTGTATTAAAAGGATTAAGCGTGACCGATTTTGCCGGCGTGCAGACATCGCCTCTGTACGATTCACATTTCTGGCAGAATCGTTTGAGTTTGCAATACGACTTTTAATCATTCATTCCATCAGAATTAACTGTCTTTACCTGCTGCTCAGGATGAATTGCTGATTAACGCATAGGCCCCTTTAACAGGGGCCTGTTGAGTTTTTTACAATATTCACCGCCAGCGCCTGATGCGAAGCATTTGTCTGCAGGAGAGCGTACTCGCAGACGTGTTTCTCAGTGCCGCCTGTCAATGCGCTGCACCAGCCGATCGCCGAGCCACTGGATACCGCACACCAGCACGATCAGTACGGCGATCACCGCCACCATCACCGCCGTGTCAAAACGCTGATAACCGTAGCGAATTGCCAGATCGCCCAGACCGCCCGCCCCGATGGCACCCGCCATTGCCGAGGCGCCGATCAGCGCCACCAGCGTGACGACAAAACCGGAAAGAATGCCCGGCAGCGCTTCCGGAATCAGCACCTCCCAGACAATACGTAATTTGCTGGCGCCCATGGCACGCACTGCATCAATCAGCCCGCGATCGACATCGCGCAGTGAAACTTCCGCTACCCGGGCAAAATACGGCGTGGCGGTGATCGATAACGGTACAATTGCGGCCCAGGTGCCCAGAGAGGTGCCGACCAGCAGACGGGTAAAGGGAATCAGCGCCACCAGCAGAATAATGAACGGCAGCGAGCGAAAGCCATTGATCACTACGCCCAGCAGGCGGTTGATGCTCCGGTTTTCAGCAATGCCGCCGGGGCTGGTGGTCACCAGAATCAGTCCCAGCGGTAATCCGGCCAGCAGCGAAAACAGGCCGGCCACCGCCGTCATCAGCAGCGTTTCACCCAACGCGTTGAGCAGTAAATCAATCATCACTGGCGACATAACCGACCAACTCCACCTGTGCCTGCTGCGCACGCAGCCAGCTGAGAACCTGATACTCATCGGCAGCGTTGGCGGCCGGGAGCGCAATAAAGAAACGCACTACCGCGTAGTGCTGAATGTGGTCGATGCCCCCCTGCAGCAGGCGAAACTTACCCGGCAGAGCGCTGGCAAACTGCGTCAGCAAATCCCCCTGCGCCGCCACGCCAGCAAAGTGAACGCTATAGATCGCCTCACCTTCACGCTGTTCGCTGAGCCGCGCTGCGAGATTCTCCGGCAGTTGCGGCAGCAGTCCGCGCAGCAGCGTGCGCGTCAGCGCGGATTGCGGATGGGCGAACACCTGCCACACCGGGCCCTGCTCGACAATCTCACCGGCGTCGATGACGGCCACGCGATGCGCCACGGATTTGATCACCTCCATCTCATGCGTGATCAGCAGAATGGTGATACCAAGCTGCTGATTGAGCGATTTCAGCAGCGCGAGAATCGAGCGGGTGGTTTCCGGATCGAGCGCCGACGTGGCTTCGTCACACAGCAGCAGCGCCGGGCTGGCGGCCAGCGCGCGGGCAATACCGACACGCTGTTTTTGTCCACCGGAGAGCGCCGCCGGATAGTGTCCGGCCTTGTCGCTCAACCCCACCAGCGCCAGCAGTTCCGCTACGCGCTGGTTGCGCTGCGCCTTTTCCATGCCAGCTATTTTCAGCGGCAGCGCCACATTCTGCGCCACGGTTTTTGCCGACAACAGATTGAAGTGCTGAAACACCATGCCGACGCGACTGCGCACCGCCTGCAGCTGCTGTTCCGACAGACCGGTAATACGCCGCCCTTCAATCTCGATTACGCCTTCGTCGGGCTGCTCCAGCCCGTTGAGACAGCGAATCAGCGTCGATTTTCCGGCGCCGCTGCGCCCGATCAGGCCAAGGATTTCGCCTTTTTGCACCGTCAGTGAGACATTGCGCAGCGCCTGTGTCTGGCCGAAACGGCGCGACACGCCCTGCAAACGCACCACGTTGCTGTGCTGCGCCACGCGATCGCGTACTGTTGTCTCTTCGATCACGCCGCGCGCCACGGCGGTCAGGGGCACGGTGGCCTCGGAAAATAGCGTCATGGATGGGTTCCTTACCAGGCGGTTTCGCCCGTGCCTTTGTAGACCTTGTCAAACACCGTTTTGACGGCATCGTTCTGGTACGATGCCACCAGGGTTTTCACCCACGGGGCGCTGGCGTTCTCTTTTTTCACCGCGATAAAGTTGTTGTACGGGTTGTCTTTCACCGGCTCCTGCGCGATACGATCCGCCGCGGTCAGACCGCTTTTCAGCGCCCAGTCGGTATTGACCACTGCCGCATCGAGATCCGGCACCGAGCGACCAATGATGCCGGAATCCAGCTCTTTGATTTTCAGGTGATGGGGATTGTCAGTGATGTCGGCCGTGGTCGCGGCAATGCCGACGCCCGGTTTGAGTTTGATCAGCCCCTGTTGCTGCAGCAGCACCAGACCGCGTGCCTCGTTCGACGGATCGTTAGGCACGCCGATTACCGCTCCGTCTTTCAGAGCGGCGGCGCTTTTCACTTTCTTCGAATAGAGACCGATCGGCCAGACGGCGGTATCGCCGACGCGCACGATATCGTAATGATTGACCTTGATTTGATTATTCAGGAACGGCTGATGCTGGAAGGCATTGGCATCCACTTCACCATTCTGTAACGCTTCGTTGGGCTGATTATAATCATTGAAAATCACGGTTTTCACCGTCAGCCCTTTCGCGGCGGCCTGCTTTATTACTTCACGCCAGACGTCTTCGTCCTCGCCGCTCATGATACCGACCTTCACCGCGGTTTTATCCGCCGCCTGCGCCACTGAAAACGGCGCGACCACGCTGCCAGCAACCAGTAACGCGCCGACGGTTAACAACAATTTATTTTTGGCTGATACAAAGCGTGTGTGCATAAATTATTTCCTGAGTGTTATTATTACGCGAGTCAAAATAAGCTGCCGTGATCGGCAGATACGCGCAGTATACGCAGTTGCTTATTCCAGCATTATGATTTATCCGGGAATGCTATTCCTGAAATGAATAAAGCCATGCCGCCGCTCATCGCGCCAAAAGGCCCCGGGCGGCTGTGCTACCATGCCTGTTTGATTGACCGTTATTGAGCGCTATGTCGGATACCACACACAAACGTAAAAATGACCCGGAAGGGTTGAAAAAACGCATCCTCGCCGGTGCGCTGCAAACCTTCGCCGAATACGGTATGCAGGGCGCGCGAATGGAGCAGATTGCTGAACTGGCACAGACCACCAAGCGCATGGTGGTGTATCACTTCATCAACAAAGAGAAGCTGTATATTGAGGTGCTGGAGCAGGTGTATCAGGCGATCCGCCAGCATGAAACCGGCCTGAATCTTACTACGCTGGAGCCGGAAGAGGCGATGATCAAACTGGTGGAAGCCAGTTTTGACTATCACGTCACGCATCCCGATTTTATGCGCCTGGTGTGTACAGAAAACCTGCTGCGCGGGCGTTACATCATGCAGTCGGAGCGCATCAAAGCGATGAACAAAAGTACCCTCGATTTGCTGGATGACATCCTGTCCCGCGGCCAGCGTCAGGGCATCTTTATCGACGGCCTGGATACCGTGGACGTACACCGCCTGCTCAGCAGTATTTGTGTGCACCATGTCTCCAACCGCTACACCTTTCACACGCTGTTTACCCCCCACGACAGTGAAGAGGACAGTATTCGCCGCAACCGTCAACTGGCGGTGACGGCCACGCTGCGCTATATCCGCAAAGCCCCGTAATCTGCGGGTTCGCTGTGATGGTCTACGCTTGATCAAATAACCGGGACCGTGACAGACCTCAGATTAAGGAACGCTGTAGTGAAGAAAGATGCTCTCCTCTATCCGTTACGCAACACGCAACATACCGATGACACGCCTGCGCTCTGGAACTGGGCGCAGAATTCGGTAGTTGGCCAGCGCCAGCAGTTGCATCAGCCGCGTAGTGAAGCCGAGCTGCAACAGCTGTTGCGCGACTCGCACGGCAAAGTGCGCGTGCTCGGCAGCCGTTTGTCGCCCGGTCGCATGCTGTGCGTACAGCCGCAGGACGTACTGCTGGATCTCAGTGCGCTGCGCGGCATCCTCGCTCAGGATGAAGAGAGCGTAACGTTTGCCGCGGGCACGCCGCTGCAGCAGGTGTATGACAGCCTGACAAAGATGGATCGCATGCTGGCCTCTTCGCCCGGCGTGATAGCGGTGCAGACGCTGGCCGGCGCGCTGGCAACCGGCACCCACGGTCAGGGCCTGGCACAGAGTTCGCTGGCGGACGAAGCGCTGCATATCCGCATGGTGCTGGCCGATGGCAGCGTGCGCGAGTTTCAGCGCGGCGACGCCGATTTCCCGGCGGCGATGGTGTCACTTGGCGCGCTCGGCATCGTCACCGCCATTACGTTGCGCACTAAGCCATTTCGCCTGTTTACCTGCCATAAATTCGCGGCGTCTGCCGATTCACTGGAGCAGGATTTGCTGACGTGGAATGAGCAGCACGAACTCAGCAAAGCCTGGTGGTTTGTCGATGACAACCTGATGCATGTCTGGAACGCCGATGTCGCCAGTGCGGAAGACAGCCAGGCGTGGTACGACCATCAGCGCGAAGTGATTGAGCACGGCGATCAGGCCGACAGCAGCCTGAACGACACCATTGATCAGACGCTGGAACACATGCATCGCGACACGCAGATTCACGGCAAAGGCGGCAAACAGTTCCGTACCGTCACCCGCTTCCGTGATTTCACCGACATCAGCGGCGATATCTACCAGCTGTTTTGTCGGGGCATCGCCGTACCGCAGATCAACGTTGAGATTGGCGTGCCGCTGGCCAAAACGCCGGAAATTATCAGCAAGATCAAAGCCTGGTACGCACAGAATCGTCCGCACATGCACTATCCCATCATCCTGCGCTGCACCGGCGCTTCACAGGCGTGGATGAGCCCGGCGCATCAGCAGCCGACCTGCTTTTTTGGTTTCGTGGTGTATTACGCGGATGACGGCTCGCTGTCGCAGGACGGACTGCATTTCCTCACCGAAGTGGAAAAACTGCTGGCGGCAGAAGGTGGACGTCCGCACTGGGGGAAATATTACGATCCGCAGCGCTATCAGTGGCGCGCCATCTATCCGCAGTGGGATGCGTTTCGTGGGGTGCGTGAACAGCTGGATCCGACGCACCGCTTTAGCAATGACTATGTCACGGCTTTGTTTGATTGAGTTTGATGGGGAGAATCTATGTACGCCTGGGTAACGCTGTTAACGCAGCCGGAATATTATGTCGGGGTGAAAGCGCTGCATCGCTCACTCAAACGCAGCGAAACGCGCTGGCCGCTGATTGTGATGGTCACCGATGCCATCGACCTGAGCATGCGCGAAGCATTACAGGCGCTGGGCTGCGTGATCCATCCGGTCCAGCCGCTGATGCCGGACGCCGCGCTGGAGCAGCATTATGCCTCGGCACAGTTTGGTGAAGTGTGGAGCAAGCTGCGCGCCTGGGAGCTGACCGGCTGCGAGCGCGTGGTGTTCCTTGATGCCGATATGCTGGTGCTGCGCAACATGGATGAGCTGTTTACGCTTGACCTCGGCAAGCATGCGCTGGCGGCCTGTCACGCCTGCCGCTGCAACCCGAACCAAATCGCCAGCTATCCCGACAGCTGGCAGCCGGAGCATTGTCACTACACCTGGCAGGCGCGCGGTGAGACGCCTCCCGCCGATCTTGATAACTATCTCAACGGCGGCTTTCTGGTGTTGCAGCCGGATCAGGCGGTATTCGACTGGCTGCAGCAGAAAGTGGCTGAGATTGACGACCTGCGCCGCTATCCGTTCTCCGAACAGGATTTGCTTAATGAAGTGTTTGCCGGACGCTGGCTGCCGCTGCCGTACATCTATAACGCGCTGAAAACCCTGCCGTTCCAGCATGCCGGCTTATGGCATGACGATGAGGTGAAGAATCTGCACTACATTCTCGCCAAACCGTGGAAGCGCGATCTGAACCAGCCAGAGGCGCAGCGCGACCGTTATTACGCGCTGGATAAGCTGTGGTGGGAGCTGGGCGCGGATTAATGGCTGTTAGCGGCGCGATTTATCGCGCAATAGTTGGTCGCCATAAATGGCGACCCTACAGAATCTAAAACGGGTCAAAGCCTTTGCTGAATTTCGTAGGGTGCGCATTTATGCGCACCTGGGCGCAATGGTTGGTCGCCATGAATGGCGCCCCTACAGGGTTGAATGCGGATTAGAAGGTCTGGGTGCGTTCGTGAAGGACGCGTTGTCGCCATCAATGGCGACCTGGCAGAATCTGATACGCGTCAAAAGACCTTGCCCCATTTCCCAGGTTGCGCATTTATGCACACCTGGTAGCGGCGCGATTTATCGCGCAATAATTGTGCGCTTCCCTGCGCACTGTCGCCGCTTAACGCCAGCCGAGCTCTGGCGCGACGTGGGTCAGAATGCTGTCGATCACGTGCGCACAATAATCCACGCCAAGCTGATTAGGGATGGTCAGCAACAGGGTATCGGCTTCCACAATCGCTTCATCCTGTGCCAGCTGTTTGATCAGCTGCTCCGGCTCTGCAGCATAGCTACGCCCAAAGATGGCGCGGGTTTTCTCATCGAGGAATCCGACGGAATCCTGATCCTGTCCGCCGCGACCAAAGTAAGCGCGGTCGGTGTCGTTCATCAGGGCAAAAATACTGCGGCTGACCGACACGCGCGGCGCACGCTGATGCCCTGCCGCCTGCCAGGCTTCTTTATAGGCGCGAATCTGCTTCGCCTGCTGCACATGGAACGGTTCGCCGGTCTCGTCATCCTTGAGCGTCGAACTCTGCAAATTCATCCCCAGCTGGGCTGCCCAGATCGATGTGGCGTTCGAGCCGGATCCCCACCAGATACGCTCGCGCAGGCCTTCGGAATACGGCTCCAGGCGCAGCAGCCCCGGTGGATTCGGGAACATCGGCTGCGGATTGGGTTTAGCAAACCCTTCGCCACGCAGCACTTCCAGCAGCTCTTCGGTGTGACGACGTCCCATATCCGCATCGGTTTCCCCTTCGCGCGGATTAAAGCCAAAGTAGCGGTAGCCTTCAATTACCTGCTCCGGCGAGCCACGGCTCAGGCCCAGCTGCAAACGGCCGTTGGCGATCAGGTCCGCTGCCCCGGCGTCCTCCGCCATATACAGCGGATTTTCGTAACGCATGTCGATCACACCGGTACCAATCTCGATGCGGCTGGTTTTGGCACCGACCGCCGCCAGCAGCGGAAACGGTGAACTCAGCTGGCGGGCAAAGTGGTGTACGCGGAAATAGGCACCGTCGGCCCCCAGTTCTTCGGCGGCGACCGCCAGGTCAATCGACTGCAGCAGCACATCCTGCGCCGAACGGGTGGCCGAGTGTGGTGACGGGGTCCAGTGACCGAAAGATAAAAAGCCAATTTTTTTCATGCTAAATGCTCCTCGCGGGCCAGAACGGCGCCGGCGTCATCAATCAGAATTCGATGAGGTAAGGTTACGCCTGTGCGAAGAGGACTGATAGCCAATAGTTTTCGTGCGCTTCTTCAACTTTTTTGCATAACAAAGCAATTTTCCGTCTTTGTGTTTATCACGCGTATCACGCATCGTGAGCGCATCTCCCGTCTCGCTGACTGAATACATGAACATGGTCAAAGGAACCTCCGCCTACCTCAGTGCGCAACAGCGTGAAGTGGTGCATCAGCTGGCGCGCAGCTGGCTCTGGCGCAGCGAATTGCCGACCTGGCTGTTAATCATTACTGTTTATAGCGGCTGGTTCGCCAGCGTGCTGTACTGGCAAACGCTGGGCCTGCCCCTCGCCACACTGCTGCTGATTTTGTTCACCACCTGGTATTTGTCGCTGCAGCATGAGCTGATTCATGGCCATCCGACGCGCCTGCCGCGCCTTAATCAGCTGTTTGGCACGCTGCCGCTGGCGGTGTGGTATCCGTATGGTCTGTACCGGGATTCGCACCTGGCGCATCACCGCAACCACACCCTGACCGATCCGCATGATGATCCGGAAACCTATTATCTGTCGCCGGCGCACTGGGCTCGGCTCAAACCCTGGCAACAGCGCATCATCCATCTGCGTAATACCTTTCCGGGACGTCTGCTGCTGGGACCGCTGCTGGATATCCTCGCCACGCTGCGCGCGCTGACGCAAAGCGTGGTGCAGCGCGACGTGCCGGCGATGATGATGTGGCTGGTGCATCTGCTACTGCTGGCCGGACTGTTTTACTGGCTCAGCCTGCGCGGCTTTTCCCCGTTGTGGCTGGTGCTGGCGGTGAGCTATCCGGCGCTGATGCTGACCAAGGTGCGCTCATTTTACGAACATCGTGCCGATGAGGCGCCGCTGGCGCGCTCGGTGAATAACGAAGCGGCCTGGCCCTGGCGCCTGCTGTTCCTGAATCTCAACTATCATTCTGTACATCACGATCTGCCCGGTTTACCCTGGTACGGTCTGCGCAAAGTCTATTTGCTCTACCGCGACGGCTACTATCAGCGTAATCAGGGTTTTCGCGTTGCCGGTTACGGCGAATGGATGAAGCGCTTCTGGCGTCAGCCGATCGACGTTAACGCCCACCCGGGACACCACAAGGACGCACAGAATGCACATCATCTCTTTACCGATGTACGACATCGACCACCCGAGCACGCTGGCCATGACCTCAGTGCTGACGCGGCTGCTGGCGAAGCGCGGCGTGCAGGCTGAGGTACAATGGCACGACGACCTGCTGCCACACTGGCGTGATGACAATCTGCTGCTGAGTCAGACCTGCGGCTACCCGCTGGTCGCGCTATTGCCTGACGTGCAACTGGTGGGCACGTTTCAGTCCAATGCGCCTGGCTGCCATGATCTGCGCTATCGCAGCTGGCTGGTGGCACGGCAGGAAGATGAGAACCTGAGCCTCGCTGATTTCCGCGGCCGTCGCGCAGTGTGCAACAGCAATGACTCACACTCCGGATACAATTCGCTGCGCTACGTGGTCGCGCCGCTGGCCCAGGACGGCAAATTCTTCGCCACCACCCGGTTCAGCGGCAGCCACCGCCAGTCGCTGGCCGCGCTGCGCGCCGGACAGGCCGACCTCGCCGCGATTGATTGCATCACCTGGGCGCTGCTACGCAAATACCGGCCGCAGGAGCTGCAGGGCTTAGCCATTATCGGTGAAACCCCGCTGTGTGCCGCGCTGCCGCTGATAACCTCGGCGAAAACCGACAGTCTGCTACTGGAAAAGCTGCGCAGCACGCTGTTTGAACTGGCCAATGTGGAGGACTACAAGGATGTGATGAAGGCCAACCTGCTGGCGGGCTTTTCTGTGCCGCAGCGCGACTGGTTTGACGAGGTTAAACGCTGGGAAGACGACGCCGCCGCGCTGGGCGTGACGGCGCTGTAGATAAAGCACTAACCGGCGGCATCCCTGCCAACAGCGGACTTACTGTGCGCGAGCCGCGATAATCGCCTCCGCGACGTTACGCGGTGCTTCGGCGTAGTGGGCAAACTCCATGCTATACGTGGCGCGGCCCTGCGACATCGAGCGTAGCGTGGTGGCGTAGCCAAACATCTCGGCCAGCGGCACTTCAGCACGGATAATGCGCGCGCCGAAACGCTCGTCCATGCCCTGCAGCGTGCCGCGCCGGGATGACAAATCGCCCATCACGCCGCCGGCATACTCTTCCGGCGTCTCCACTTCCACCTGCATCACCGGCTCAAGTATCACCGGATCGGCCTGCTTCGCTGCCGCTTTGAAGCCAAAGATCGCCGCCATGCGGAACGCCATCTCGGACGAGTCAACGTCGTGATAAGAGCCAAACGTCAGCGTGGCTTTGATGTCGACCACCGGATAACCGGCCAGCACGCCGCTGCTGAGCGCTTCGCGAATGCCCTTCTCCACCGAAGGAATAAATTCGCGCGGCACCACGCCGCCTTTGGTCGCGTCTTCAAAGGCGAAACCGCTTCCGGCCGCCTGCGGCTCCAGCGTCAGCACCACGTGACCATACTGGCCTTTACCGCCTGACTGACGCACAAATTTCCCTTCTACCTCGCGCACCGTTTTGCGGATGGTTTCGCGGTAGGTTACCTGCGGCCGGCCAATATTGGCTTCCACGCCAAACTCGCGTTTCAGACGGTCGACAATGATCTCCAGATGCAGTTCACCCATGCCGGAGATGATGGTCTGACCGGACTCCTCATCGGTGTGCAGCCGGAACGACGGATCCTCTGCCGCCAGCCGCTGCAGCGCCAGCCCCATTTTTTCCTGATCGCCTTTGGTTTTTGGCTCAATCGACAGCGAAATCACCGGATCGGGAAACTCCATGCGCTCCAGCGTGATTACCGCATTAGGATCGCACAGCGTTTCGCCGGTGGTGACCTCTTTCAGCCCGACGCAGGCGGCAATATCGCCGGCGCGGATCTCATCAATTTCGATGCGATCGTTAGCCTGCATCTGCACGATGCGGCCAATGCGCTCTTTACGCCCTTTCACCGCGTTCCACACGCTGTCACCCTTGCGCAGCACGCCAGAATAGACGCGCACAAAGGTCAGCTGACCGACGTAAGGATCGCTCATCAGCTTGAACGCCAGCGCCGAGAAAGGTTCCTCATCGTCAGCATGGCGTTCGTCGTGTTCGCCGCGCTCGTTGATGCCGGCGACCGGCGGCACGTCGAGCGGTGAAGGCATCAGTTCGATGACCGCATCGAGCATGCGCTGCACCCCTTTGTTTTTAAACGCGCTGCCGCACAGCATCGGCTGGATTTCGCCCGCCAGCGTGCGCTGCCGCAGCCCGGCAATCACCTCGTCTTCACTGAGATCGCCCTGCTCCAGATAGCGATCCATCAGCGCTTCGCTGGCTTCTGCCGCTGCTGCCACCATGTTTTCCCGCCACTCCGCTGCCTGCGCCTGCAGCGCGTCCGGAATCGGCGCATAGCTAAAGCTCATGCCCTGGCTGGCGTCGTCCCAGTAGATGGCGCGCATTTTGTTGAGATCGATGACCCCGCTGAACTGCTCTTCAGCGCCGATGGGAATGACAATCGGCACCGGATGCGCCTGCAGGCGATCTTTCATCATCTGCACCACGCGGAAAAAGTCCGCGCCCTGGCGGTCCATCTTGTTGACGAACGCAATGCGCGGCACGTGGTATTTATTCGCCTGCCGCCACACGGTTTCTGACTGCGGCTGAACGCCACCGACCGCGTCGTACACCATCACGGCACCATCCAGCACGCGCATTGAGCGCTCCACTTCAATGGTGAAGTCAACGTGTCCGGGGGTATCAATGATGTTGATACGGTGCGGCGTAAAACTGCCGTCCATGCCCGGCCAGTAGCAGCTGACCGCCGCCGAGGTGATGGTAATGCCGCGCTCCTGCTCCTGCGCCATCCAGTCGGTGGTTGCCGCGCCATCGTGCACTTCACCCAGCTTGTGGCTCATTCCGGTGTAAAACAGGATGCGCTCAGTGGTGGTGGTTTTACCGGCATCGATGTGCGCGGAGATGCCGATGTTGCGATAACGTTCGATGGGGAGGGGTCGGGGCATGATGCGTCCTTAGTCTGTTGACGAAAAAAACCGGCAGGCACCATTGCCCGCCGCTGCGCCCCAGCATAAACCCATTGTACGAATGAATACGAACAGTTTGAGCTTTTTTTGCTCATCGCTGAGATTATCACGGTTTTCCGCATTTGCGGTGTGGCGCAGTGACGCGCAGCGCTTTAAGGTAAGGCTTTCATGCTTAACGGGAAAACAGTCCATGCGTATTCTGATTGTGGGAGCCGGTGCCACCGGCGGGTACTTTGGCGCGCGCCTGGCGCAGGCCGGCCGTGATGTGACCTTTCTGGTGCGCGAGCGCCGGCAGCAGCAGCTGCAACAGACCGGACTGGTGCTGCAAACGCCGGAAGGCAGCACGGTGCTGCAACCGCAGCTGGCGCTGGCCGCGACGCTGACCGGTGATTACGATCTGATTATCCTGACGGTGAAAAGCTTTGCGCTGGAACAGGCGATTGAAGACATCGCCCCGGCGGTCGGGCCGCAGACGCTGATCATGCCGATCCTCAATGGTATGCGTCATATTGATACGCTGCGCGCACGTTTCGGTGACAAGGTGATTGGCGGGCTGTGTAAGATTCACGCCACGCTGGGCGAGCACGGCGAAGTGATGCAGCTGTCGCCGCTGCACGTGCTTTACTACGGCGCGCTGGACGGCAACAACGATGCCCGTCTGGCGCGCGTGGATGCCGCGCTGCGTGATGCGCAGTTTGATAGCGTGTTCGCCGATAATATTATCAGTGAGCTGTGGGAGAAGTGGCTGCTGCTGAGCACGCTGGGTGCGGTGTGTTGTGTGGCGCGCGGCAATACTCAGCACATCCTGCGTTCAGTCGGTGGTGAAGCGCTGCTACAGGGCATTTTCGCCGAGGTGCTGGCGGTGATCACCGCCGATGGCTATCAGCAGCGTCCGGCCGTGACGGCGAAGATTTATGAGACGCTGAACAATCCTGATGCGGCGATGACCTCATCCATGTACCGCGATTTAACCCAGGGCTATGATATCGAAGCCGATCAGATCATCGGCGATTTGCTGGTGCGCGGCGCGCGCCATGCGGTGGCGGCGCCGTTGCTGAACGCGGTGTATGTGAATTTGCAGGTATATTTGCAGACGCGGTGATCGGTCCGGTGCGTGGCGTGCCAGGTGCGCATGAATGCGCATCCTGTTATTTGTGCGACAGGTCATTGCGGCACCAGCCAGTCGCACAAACCGTAGCGGCGCGATTTATCGCGCAATGTGCATTTCCGCACCGCGGCCGGTTGCGCAATAAATTGCGCCGCTACGGATAGTGCAAAATATTATTTTTACTCAATCATATATGCTTTTGGTGACGGCTTAACCCAACCGCGACTGCACGCCGGGCAGCTGCATCAGGCGCTGCCAGGCTGCTTCGACCGCGTCGGGTACATCAACGTGTCCGAAGAACCCCTTGCCGTTCGGGCCGTAGCCGCTGGCGTCGTCACGCAGGCGCTGCACCTCGCCCATCAGCAGCGACAGAAAACGCTCCACTGACCACAACCCCTGCGGCGGCGCGCCAACGATGCGCAGCATGCCCGCATCCATCATCACCTGCGGCACAAACACCGGCCAGCTGATGAATTCCGGCGCATGCTCACGATCGCGCCACTGCCAGCGGAAGGTTTCCCAGCTGCGGCGCTGCATCAACGGATCCTGCACCAGCAGCACGCGCTGCGGCTGCCACTGCTGCTCATCCAGCAGGCGCTGGCTTAAGGCGGCGTTTTCGCCACAGTTGCGCGAGGCGGTTTCCAGCAGCAGCTGATCGTCAGGCAGCTCAGCGAACACGCGCGCCATCTCGCCCAGCAGCTGTGCTTCGCCCTTGCCGGCGGTGTCGATCTGGCGATAGAGCGGATGGCTGGCAATCATCGCGGCCAGCAGCGCGGTTGAGTGACCGATGCCGCCGCTGATCAGCAACGGCAGCTGATATTTCTTCGCCAGCGCAATCACCGCTTCGACGTTTGGCAGCACCGCATGTCCGGCAAGTATGGCTAAATCGACCTCCAGCGTACCGTCCTTTGGCAGCTGATCGAGCGCCAGCCAGGCGGCAATGGTGTTGATATCCTGAATTTGATGGTCATTGAGCTGCATCACTTTCTCCTTGCGTTATCACTGGCAGTGTAACGCCTTAATACCGCGACGGCAGGGAAAAATTTGCTACACTCGCCGCATTCTCATCAGGAGGGATCAATGACAGCGCGTTCCGTAACGCTTGACGATGTCGCCCGGCTGGCTGGCGTCTCCTATCAAACGGTTTCCCGGGTGCTGAACCATTCGGCGCAGGTATCACCCCGCACCCGCGCACGGGTGGAAGCCGCGATGCAGCAGCTCAGCTACGTGCCAAACCGGGTCGCGCAGCAGCTAGCCGGCAAGGCCACGCGCACGCTCGGGCTGGCGACCAGCGATCTGGCGCTAATGGCGCCGGCGCAGATTGCTTCGGCGATTCAGCAGCGCGCGGCGGCGCAGGGCTATCATCTGGTGATCGCCATGGCCAATGCCACCAGCCACGCGCAGGACACGGTGCATGAATTGCTGGCGCAGCGCGTCGATGCTCTGCTGATCAACCTGCCGCTGGATGCCGCGCAGGCGGCGCAGATTCAGCAGCAGTGCGGCAGCAAACCGACGCTGTTTCTGGATGTGGAGCGCAGCGCGGCCGTGGCGCAGTGTCAGTACCGGAGCACCAGCGGTGCGCAGCAGGCGGTGGATCATCTGGTGGCGCTCGGCCACCGGCAGATTGGCGTGCTGAACGGGCCTGCCAGCTCCGCGTCAGCGCGGGCGCGATTTAGCGCCTGGCAACAGGCGCTGGCGCGTCATCAGCTGGTGCCGGACTGCGTACTGAGCGGCGACTGGAGCGCAGCGTCCGGCTACCAGGCGCTGCTGACACTGCTGCCCGACCAGCTGCCGCAGGCGTTGCTGGTGGCTAACGATCAAATGGCGCTGGGGGCGATGCGCGCGCTGCATCAGCATGGCGTACGGATTCCTGCGGAGATGTCGATCATCGGTTACGACGATACGGCGGAGAGCGCGTGGTATCAGCCACCGCTGACCACGGTGCGCCAGGATTTACAGCAGTTAGGCACGGTGAGCGTCGATCGTCTGCTGGCGCAGCTGGAAGGAGAGATACCGGACAGTCAGCCGCTGGAGACCGAGCTGGTCCTGCGCGCCACCACGGCGGCGCCGTTGCAGCAGCAGGTGGATGTGGCAGAGATTGCGCAGCAGTTACAGCAGCTGGCGCGGGCATTAAAAAGGTCGCCGTAAAGGGCGACCCTGGAGCAAAACGCGGCTATCAAGCCCGTGAAGCTTACTGCCCTTTTGGTTCGCCCATCGCTTTGAGCTTTTTCGACAGCTCGCGACGCTCTTTCGATAGATCGGCGTTTTTGATGATGTACTCGTCCACGCGATCTTCATAATCCACGCGCATGCTGGCGATGATTTCCTGAATCGCTTCCACGCTCATACCAGGTTTGATGTACTCGCTCAGGTTGTCCAGCAGCAACACACGTTTCTGGTTATCACGGATTTTCTTTTCGTTGTCCGTAATTTCGCGCTGCAGTTTGTTTTTACGACGAAACATACGCACAAACTCCAGTACGTCCTGAAATGATTGCTTGGCATTTTCCATGTTGGCACCTTTCTTGTGGCCTGCCGCGGCAGGCAAAATAGTCATAAACCGGGAAGACATTTAGCTTAGCGGCTTATAAGCCGGGTTCGCAATTTTCACCGCTAAATTCGGACTGGCACTTATCTTAGCGCAAAGAAAGGGCAATTCGCACTAAGTCATTGCCTGAGAAAACTATTTGCGCAGCGCCAGACGCACCAGGTCTGTCATGCGCTCCAGCTGACGCGCCTGCTCCAGACTCAGCCAGACGTAACCGTAAATCGCGGTGGTTTCCAGCCGCGCGCTGCCGTTGGCGATCAGCGCTTCCAGCTCCTGGGTGATGGCTTCCAGCTCGTGGCTGTTGGCAATCACCTGTTCAGTCTCGCCTTTCACCATCAACGCTGACAGCGCGTTCAGGGTGTTCTCGGTCATCTGCTGCGTGCGGCGCAGCGTCGGCGCGTTCAGCAAAATCAGATGGCTCTCGCGCGACGCCCACCAGGCTTCAATCTGCATCTGCATGGTGTTAACCATATTACGGTTAATGGTCTGAATGGCTTCAAACACCGATTTAGGGATGCGCGTCTCTTTGCTCGCCGGCTCCAGCAGCGCGCGCATTTTGATCACGCTGGTGAGCAGCTTCTGGAAGCGCGGATTGAGGCGCGGCTTCTCCACCAGATTGGCAGAAAAGCCAGCGTGATGAATCTTCGCCATGTTGATAAAGGCGTCCGACAGCTGAATGCGCCAGTGAGTATAGGCGCGCTGCGCCCAGATCGCGCTGAACAGCAGGGCCATCAGC
The DNA here is from genome assembly GCF_002207995.1 of Pantoea sp. VS1. Classification (NCBI taxonomy): domain Bacteria; kingdom Pseudomonadati; phylum Pseudomonadota; class Gammaproteobacteria; order Enterobacterales; family Erwiniaceae; genus Pantoea; species Pantoea sp. VS1. The sequence continues at coordinate 21,021 of NZ_NHZE01000096.1, read as the reverse complement.
GAGCCGAGAATCACATCGCCGCCGCGCCACAGCGCCACGGTGAAATCGCCGGCCGGCGCGCCGACCACCACGCCGAGCGTGATGCCGATCAGCAGTGCCATATACGGGTGTTTGCCCAGCGTCAGATAGCCGCAGACGATCATCACGATAAAGCACCACACCAGCATCAGCGGCAGTGACAGCAGCTCCAGCTTCAGCGCGATCAGCCCTGATATCAGCCCGGCAAAGGTACCGCTGATACGCTGCACCACGCGCGGCAAAACATTGCCCCAGGTGGAGATCGGTCCCATCACCACCACCAGCGTGATCAGCGGCCAGGTGCCTTCCGGAATATCGGTCAGACGGACAAACAGAAAGCACAGCACAAAGGCGATAGCAATGCGTACGCCGTGCACGGCGCGGTAGTGGCGGTAAAACCAGAACTCAATCGGAGAGATGGGCTTGTCAGCGCGTAACATGGTGGTCCGGGTGCGATAAAAATTTGCGCGCTATGTTACCCTGGCGCAGCACGAACATTGAGGGGCTGGCGCAACTTTTTGCGCAATAATACAACTGCGCTACATCTTGTTTTCTCAGTGCACACAAGGATGTAACGCAGCGTTTGCTTATCGCCCGACGGCTTACAGTTTCTGTTTCACGTAATCGCTGATGCGCGTGATGATGCCTGCTTCATAGACCGACTGCAGCGCGTACAGCGGATAGCTGGCCAGCTGCTTGTCTTTATCCAGCACCTGAATTTCACCCACCTGCTCGCCGGCTTTCAGCGGCGCCTCGAGGTCTTTACGATTGATCACGTACTTCGCCATCACGTTCGACACTTCGCTGCGCGGCAGTGACAGATAGATATCTTCGGTGGTACCGACGTCCACTTTGTGCGGGTTGCCGTACCAGACGTTTTCGCTGCCGATCTTTTTCCCGGCGTGGAACAGCTGCACGGTGTCGAAGTTGTTCTGTCCCCATACCAGCAGTTTACGCGCCTGCTCTTCTCGTCCCTTCGAACTTTTCCCGCCCATGATCACCGCAATCAGACGATGACGACCGACAATGTTCGAGGCGACGATGTTGAACCCGGCGCTCTCGGTGTGGCCGGTTTTCATGCCGTCGACGTGCAGATTCTGATCCCACAGCAGGCCGTTACGGTTGTTCTGGGTAATGCCGTTGAAGCTGAGGGTTTTCTCGCTGTACATGGCGTAGAAATCCTGCTCACCGTTGATGATGGCGCGCGACAGCACCGCCAGATCGCGCGCGGTGGTGTGCTGCCCCGGCGCATCAAGACCGTGCACGGTTTCGAAGTGGGTGTGCGTCAGGCCGAGCTTTTGCACGTAGCTGTTCATCATGTTGACGAAGCTCTCCTGACTGCCGGCCACATAGTCGGCCAGCGCCACGCAGGCGTCGTTGCCGGAATCGATGATCACGCCGCGCATCAGGTCGCGCACGGTGACTTTATCGCCCGGCTTAAGAAACATCAGCGACGAGCCTTTAAACACCGGATTGCCGGCGGCCCACGCGTCTTTACCCACCGTGACCACATCGTCGCGGGTGATTTTCTTCTGATCGACCGCGCGGTCGACGACATAACCGGTCATCAGTTTGGTCAGGCTGGCCGGGTTGCGCTCCGCATCCGGGTTGCCTGCGGTGAGGATCTGCCCGGTGGTGGCGTCCATCAGCACCCAGGACGCGGCATCAATGGCCGGCGGCGTCAGGGGAAACGGCATGCTGTCATCCGCGTGCGCCAGCGATGCCCAAACAATCATTCCAGATACAGTTACCAACAGACGCCTTTTCAACACTTCTTCCTCAACATCAAATAAATGAATTTACCGCCGCACGTTTTACGGCAAATAGCGCTTTGATATCTGAATAAATTGAAAAAAAGTATGAACCGCGGACAAATGCTGCGCGCCCGCTCGCAGCGATGGCGATCGAGGTTGTGCTGTACCGGGCTGACGACTATTCTGTGCGTTGATTTTCCATAGCCAGGATAACGCCGTGCCCGCCTCTGAGTTCACTTTTCTGTTCCACGATTATGAAACCTTCGGCAAAAGCCCGTCGCTGGATCGTCCGGCGCAATTTGCAGGCCTGCGCACCGACAAAGCCTTTAACGCCGTAGGCGAACCGCAGGTGTTTTACTGCCAGCTCGCGGACGATTACCTGCCGCAGCCGGAAGCGGTAATGATCACCGGTATCACGCCGCAGGTGGCCAACGCGCGCGGCGTGCCGGAAGTGGAGTTTGCTCAGCGCATTCACGCGCTGTTCAGCGAACCGCAAACCTGTGTGATCGGTTACAACAACGTGCGCTTCGATGACGAAGTGACGCGCAATATCTTCTACCGCAACTTTATCGACCCGTATGGCTGGAGCTGGCAGAACGGCAATTCGCGCTGGGATCTGCTCGACGTGATGCGCGCCTGCTATGCGCTGCGCCCGGAAGGCATCGTCTGGCCGGAGAACGACGACGGTTTCCCGAGCTTTAAGCTGGAGCATCTCACCCAGGCTAACGGCGTGGCACACGAACAGGCGCACGATGCGATGTCCGATGTGTACGCCACGCTGGCGATGGCAAAGCTGGTGCAGGAGAAGCAGCCGAAGCTGTTTGAGTTTCTGTTTACCCATCGCAACAAGCAGAAACTGATGACGCTGATTGATATTCCGCAGATGAAGCCGCTGGTGCACGTTTCCGGCATGTTCGGCGCGGCGCGCGGCAATACCAGCTGGATTGTGCCGCTGGCGTGGCATCCGGATAACAAAAACGCGCTGATCGTGGCCGATCTGGCCGGCGACATGACGCCGCTGCTGACGCTGTCGCCGGATGAGCTACGCGAGCGGCTGTATACGCGACACAGCGATCTGGGCGATTTGCCGGCGGTGCCGATCAAGCTGGTGCACATCAATAAGTGCCCGGTCCTGGCCCCGGCCAATACGTTGCGCCCGGAAGATGCCGAACGACTGGGTATCGATCGTCAGCACTGTCTGGCGAATCTGGCCCTGCTGCGCCAGCATGCCGAAGTGCGGGAAAATGTGGTGACGCTGTTTGCCGAAGCGGAGCCGTTCACGCCATCGGAGGATGTCGATGCGCAGCTGTATGACGGTTTCTTCAGCGACGCCGATCGCGCCGGCATGAACATCCTGCGCCAGACGCCGCCGCAGAACCTGCCGGCGCTGGATTTGACCTTTGAGGATAAACGTATCGCGAAGCTGCTGTTCCGCTATCGCGCCCGCAACTTCCCCGGCACGCTGGATGATAAAGAGCAGCAGCGCTGGCTGCAGCACCGCCGCGAGCAGCTTAATGCGGAGCGGGTACAGGCGTTTTTGCTGGAGCTGGAGTCGCTGGCCAGTTTACATGAGGGCGATGCAGAGAAAATGGCGCAGCTGAAAGCGCTGTATTTGTATGCGCAGGAGCTGGTGTCGTAGCAGGGTTTCGTGCGGGCTGATGCCCTCACCCCGGCCCTCTCCCACAGGGAGAGGGAGAGGTCTAGTGCGTTTTGGTGCAGCTACTGGGCTGATACCTGACACTCGCTCGGACGGTTCCCTCTCCCGCGGGCGGGAGAGGGTTAGGGTGAGGGAAAAGCCTTACACCTCTTCGCTAAACTGCGGTACCGGATTGCGGAACGTGCGGGTCACAAACGCCAGGTAAACAATACCAATCGCCGCCCACACCAGGCCGAGCACCATCGAGGTCTCTTCCAGGTTGATCCACAGCGCACCCACCGTCAGCGCACCCATAATGGGCAGCACCAGATAGTTGAGGTGGTCTTTCAGCGTCTTGTTACGCTTCTCACGAATCCAGAACTGGGCAATCACCGACAGGTTCACAAAGGTGAACGCCACCAGCGCACCGAAGTTAATCAGCGCCGTTGCGGTGACTAGGTCGAAGTTGATCGCCAGCAGCGCTACCGCACCAACCAGCAGCACGTTCAGCGACGGCGTGCGGAATTTCGGATGCACGAAGCCAAAGAAACGCTGCGGGAACACGCCGTCACGGCCCATCACGTACATCAGACGCGAAACGCCGGCGTGTGCCGCCATGCCGCTGGCCAGCACCGTCACCACCGAGAAAATCAGAATGCCGATCTGCAGCGCTTTACCCGCCACGAACAGCATGATTTCCGGCTGTGAAGAGTCCGGATTCTGGAAACGCGAGATATCCGGGAAGTACAGCTGCAGGAAGTACGAGACGCCAATAAAGATCACCCCACCAATCAGCGCGGTCAGGAAAATCGCGCGTGGAATGGTGCGCTCGGCATCTTTGGTCTCTTCCGACAGCGAACTGATACCGTCAAAGCCAAGGAACGAGAAGCACAGAATGGTCGCACCGGTAATCATCGGCACCACCTGCGCATTTTCAGACCAGAACGGCTTAGTACTGGTCAGCGTACCGGCGCCAATACCGTGTGCCACACCATACACCACCATACCGGTGATCACTGCCATCACCACTACCTGCAGCACCACAATGACGCTGTTGAAGTTGGCCACGGTTTTGATCCCACGCAGGTTGGAGATGGTCATAAACGCCACCAGCAGCACCACGAAAATCCACGACGGAATGCCCGGCACCAGCGACTCAAAGTAGCTTTTCGCCAGCAGGATGTTGATCATCGGCATGAACAGATAGTCCAGCAGTGATGACCAGCCCACCATAAAGCCGACGTGCGGACTGATAGCCTTCTGAGCATAGGTGTAAGCGGAGCCCGCAGATGGGAAGCGGCGTACCAGCTTGCCGTAGCTCACGGCAGTAAACAGTATCGCGATCAGCGCGAAAGCATAAGCGGTGGCGACGTGACCGTCGGTGAGGCCTGACACGATGCCGAAGGTATCAAACAGGGTCATTGGCTGCATATACGCCAGGCCCATCATGACGACCGGGATCAAAGTCAGAGATTTTTTCAGATGTGCACGCTGTGGTGCGGCAGAGGTATTAAGCGACATTGTTCAGGCCCCCTACAGCAACAACTGAGTTCAGTTGTACCACAGGGATACTGCGCAATGTGCTGCAGTGAGAAGTGATATTAGTGTTTGCGATTGTCGCCGCGCCATAATCATCACGGAAGCGAGAACCAGCCTGCGCTGGTGCAATTGTAAACAGTCCCATCTTTGTTCCTCAAATCTCACGCACAAGCGTGTTTCAGTGTCTATCTATCCGGATGCGTGTCCGGCCTCGTTCATGTAGTGAAAGCACCATGCAAAAAAATAACCGACGTAATTAGCGTCGGTTATGTTTTGTCTTTTGCAGGGCGCGTATTTTGCCCCAACTTAGGCCATCGACACAAGATGTTGGATCAATTCTTCTGTCGGTCAGGCGTTCTTTAACATCCAGTCAATTTCCGTGGCGGTGATCAGCCGTTCAAACTCGCGCAGTTCATACTGTTTGCAGCTGTGCCACACGCCGCTGAAACGCTCGCCGAGCAGCTTTTGCAGCGGATAGCTGTTTTCAAACTCGTACAGCGCATCGCTCTGGCGAATCGGCAGTTCCAGCCCTTCTGCCTCGTGGCCATTGCCTTTCACCGGATGCGGTAAGGGTAGCTGATTATCCAGACCGTGCAAGATACCGGCAATAATTGCTGACACCACCAGATACGGATTGGCATCGGCGCCCGCCACACGGTACTCGACGCGATGGTTTTCTACATCGCCGCAGGGAATGCGCAGCGCCACCGTGCGGTTATTGTGTCCCCATGACGCCTGCAGCGGCACAAACGCCTCCGGCAGGAAGCGGCGAAACGCGTTGACGTTAGGCGCCAGCAGCGCCATTGATGCCGGCATCAGATCGATCATGCCAGCCAGCGCCCGCTTCAGCAGCGGCGAATCGCTGCCATCATCCAGCGCAAAGGCGTTGTGGTCGGCGGCATCCAGCATACTGATGTGTACGTGCATGCCGCTGCCCGCATACTCCTCATACGGCTTGGCCATAAACGTGGCGGTCATGCCGTGGTTTTCTGCCACCTGACGCACCAGCCGCTTCAGCAGAATGGCGTCGTCGCAGGCTTTGAGGATATCGCGCGTATGGTGCAGGTTGATTTCGAACTGGCCCGGCGAGGCTTCCGCCAGCGCGCCGTCGGCGGGGATATTCTGCAGTTTCGCCAGCGCGTCAATATCGCGCAGCACGTCGGCGAAATGGTCGAGATTATCCAGCGAATACACCTGACTCTGCATGTTGCGCTCTTCGCTACCCGGCGCACACGGCGGCTGAATATAGCCTTCGGCATCGCGCTTTTTGTCCACCAGATAGAACTCCAGCTCTACCGCTACCACCGGAAACAGACCGCGATTGCGCAGCTGTTGCCACAGCCGGTTCAGCACGTTTCGGGGTTCAACGTCAAAGGGAGTGCCATCTTGGTCGCACATGGTCAGCAGCAGCTGGGCGATGCGTTGCGGGTCAGAGGCGGAAGGAATTAAGGTCCCGGGGACCGGTATGCAGAGGTTATCAGGTTCGCCGAGCGCCTGTCCGAGGCCGGCTTCCTCGACGGTGTTGCCGAGAATGTCCATGGCGAAAACCGAGGCCGGAAAGTAACACCCTTTTTCCAGCTTAGCTAACGCGGAGACGGGAATGCGTTTACCGCGAAATACCCCGTTGAGATCGTTTAACAGAATATCGACATACTGCGTTTCCGGATGGCGTTCCAGCCAGGTTTTCACCTCCAGCTGGAACGCGCTGGTTCGTTTTTCTTCACTGTGTCGCGTGAAGTCTTCTACTTCCACGAGGTTCGTCATCTTCCCACCCGCCCTATACCGTTTAAGATGGTTTGCACATGCTCAAAATAACAGCCACACCTCTAACATAGCTCTAACGCAAATGGTGTGCAAATGTAACAATTCTGTTTGAAGAACAACCAGACGGTTGCTAGATTGACAATATATTGCACACTTTTTCTACTTAGCGCGCAAAACCGGCGAAAATATTGAACAGCAGCGTGGAGACGTAATGGGCATTATTTTTGACAAGCCTTTGATTGGCGTAGTGATGTGCCAGAACCCCATCGGCAACCACGTTGGGCAGACCGTGCATAACAAATACCTCGACGCCGTGGTGCTGGCTGGTGGCGTGCCGCTGCCTTTACCGCATCAGCTGATGCACGCGCCGCAGCTATTAGAAAACAGTATGATGCTGCTGGACGGCATTTTGCTCACCGGCAGTCCAAGCAATATTGAACCCTGGCATTACGGTGAAGAAGGTCATGAAGCGCATGCCGATCCGTCGCGTGACCGCTTGTCCTTTGCGCTTATCACCCACGTCAGCGGGAAAAAGATGCCAATGCTGGGCATCTGCCGCGGTTTGCAGGAGCTGGTGGTTGCCAACGGCGGCGCGCTGCATCGCCAGCTGCATCAGACGCATCTGTTTCAGGAGCACCGCGAAGATGACAGCCAGCCGCTGGAGCAGCAGTACGCGCCGGCGCATCTGGTGCAGCCCGAACCCGACGGCCTGCTGAGCCAGCTGCTGGGCAGTGCTGCTGCGTTCGCGGTCAATTCGCTGCACGGCCAGGGCATCCGCGAGCCTGGCCCGCAGTTACGCATTGAAGCCCGCGCGCCGGATGGCCTGATCGAAGCCGTCAGCCTGCGCCAGCATCCGTTTGCGCTGGCGGTGCAATGGCATCCGGAGTGGCAATCCGATCGCGATCCGGTCTCGCGCCGTTTATTCGAGGCCTTTATCCACGCCGCAGCACGTTATCACAAGGAAAAGCAGCCATGAATGATGCCACTCTGGCGCCCGGACGACGCTTATCGCAAATCCGGCAGGAGTTGGGATTGTCTCAGCGTCGCGTCGCTGAGTTGTCAGGTTTAACACACAGCGCCATCAGTACCATTGAGCAGGATAAAGTCAGCCCGGCAGTCAGCACGTTACAAAAGCTACTCAAAGTGTATGGGCTGTCGCTGTCGGAGTTTTTCTCGGAGCCGAAAGTGAATGCCACGCCGCGCATCATCGTACGGCCGGATGATTGCGTTGAGATCGGCAGCCTCGGTGTTTCTTTACAGCTGATTGATAACGGTGCGGCGAAGCGCGCGCTGGCGATGCTGCTGGAGCGCTACGAGCCGGGGGCCAGCACCGGTGAAAAGCTGCGCCATCCGGGGGAAGAGACCGGCACGGTGCTGGAGGGGGAAATCACCCTGGTGGTGAACGGTCAGAGTTATCACCTTAACCGCGGCGAAAGCTACGTGATTGATACCGGTTTGCCGCACAGTTTTACCAATACGTCAGATCAGCCGTGTCGCATTGTCAGCGCGCATACGCCCGCCAATTTCTGAGTTCACGCGCTACAGGAGGTTATGATGCACCACGTGCAAAGTTATTACGCCGCGACCGCCAACGCGCACGCGCCGTGGCCGCAGCTGCAGGAGAGCATTCAGTGTGACGTCTGCATCATCGGCGGCGGGTTTACCGGGCTCTCTTCCGCGCTGTTTCTCACCGAAGCCGGTTACGATGTGGTGGTGCTGGAAGCGGCCCGCGTCGGCTTTGGCGCCAGCGGCCGCAACGGCGGCCAGGTGGTGAATTCTTACAGCCGCGATGTCGATGTGATTGAGCAGCGCTACGGCAAACAGACTGCGCAGATGCTGGGCAGCATGATGTTCGAAGGGGCGGAGATTATCCGCGACCGTATCGATCGTTACGCCATCGCCTGCGACTATCGCCCCGGCGGCATTTTCGCAGCGCTCAATCAGCGCCAGATGGGGCATCTGCGCAGCCAGCAGGCCAGCTGGGCGCGTTACGGCAACAGCGATCTGGAGCTGCTGGACGAGCGCGGTATCCGCCGTGAAGTGGCCACCGACCGTTACGTCGGCGGCCTGCTGGACCGGCGTGGCGGCCATCTTCACCCGCTCAATCTGGCGTTGGGTGAAGCCGAGGCGATTCGCCGGCACGGCGGCCGTATATATGAGCAGTCGGCGGCGCTGGCAGTGACTTACGGCACACCCAACCGGGTCAAAACCGCGCAGGGTGAAGTCAGTGCCACCTTTGTGATTTTTGCCGGCAACGCCTATCTGCCATCGCAACTGGAACCGCGGCTGGGGCGCAAAAGCATGCCGTGCGGCTCGCAGATTGTCACCACCGAGCCACTGAGCCGCGATCAGGCGCTGGGGCTGATGCCCAATAACCACTGCGTAGAAGATTGTAACTATCTGCTGGATTACTTCCGCCTGACCGCCGACAACCGCCTGCTGTACGGCGGCGGCGTGGTGTATGGGGCGCGCGAACCGGAAGACATCGAGGCGTTGATCCGGCCCAAGCTGCTGCGTACCTTTCCGCAGTTGCGCGACGTGAAGATCAGCCATCGCTGGAGCGGTAACTTCCTGCTCACGCTGTCGCGCATGCCGCAGTTTGGTCAGCTGGAGAAGAATGTTTTCTTTATGCAGGGCGATAGCGGACACGGTGTGACCTGCACGCACCTCTCCGGCAAGCTGATTGCCGAAGTGCTGCGCGGCCATGCAGAGCGGTTTGATGCTTTTGCGAAGCTGCCGCACCTGCCGTTTCCCGGCGGAAGACGCTTTAAGGTGCCACTGACGGCGATGGGCGCGGCCTGGTATGCGTTAAGGGATCGGCTGGGGGTTTAGGTGGGTGCGGTTTGCTGCCCTCACCCCGGCCCTCTCCCACGGGGAGAGGGAGAAGGATGGTGCCTTTATTTAAGCCGGGAGCAGTACCTGGAATGCGCGCTCGGGCGGTTCCCTCTCCCGCGGGCGGGAGAGGGTTAGGGTGAGGGCAACCCCGCACCGCCCCTACTCCAGCGGCATCTTCATCGGGTCATCGTAGCTGTACTCAAACCCCAGCTCGTGACAAATCTTCGAACCGTCAATCACCTTGCCGCTGGCGCGCACCGGCTCGGCAACAAACGTCGGTGGCACCAGGCCTAACTGCTTCGACACGCTCGGATAGAAACTGTCGCGTGACGGATGTTTCGGGGCGCACAGGTTGTAAACGTGCCCGCCCTTCGGCGTTTGCAGCAGCAGCACAATCGCGTCGACCACATCATCAAGATGCACCAGGTTAACCGCGTGCGCGCCGTTTTCCAGGTTAGTTTTACCGGCGAGGAAACGGCCCGGATGGCGGTTCGGGCCGACCAGGCCTGCGAGACGCACGATATCCACGCTGGTGCCCGGCAGGTCATGCAGCCAGTTTTCCAGCTCCACCAGCGTTTTGCCCGCTACCGTCTCCGGCTGCAGCGCACTGCTCTCTTTTCTTACGCCGTCGCCGCTGCCGTATACCGAGGTAGAGCTGGTAAAGATGATGCGCGGCACTTTATTCGCCAGCGCGGTATCGACCACGTTCTGCACCGCCTGCATGTAATCTTCGCCGCCCTGCACGGTGCGGCTGGCGGGCAGCGTCACCACCAGCGCATCCACCGCCATCAGCGCGGCCAAATCGTCTGCTTCACACTCCAGCTCCGGTGACAGCACCAGCTGAAACGCATCAATACCACAGCGGCGCGCCGCATCGACGCCATCCGGTGAGGTTTTGCTGCCGGTTACCTGCCAGCCGCGCGCTGACAGCGCCATCGCCAGCGGCATTCCCAGCCATCCCAGACCTACAATCGCCACCTTTTTCATATCGACTCCTGCTCTCCCGCGCTAAGACACCCCATCTTAGTGCCAGCGCGCCAGCCAGACCAGCGCAAACTGTTGCCGAAGGTTGCGAAAACTGACGTTAAAAAAGGGTTGCCAAGCGCCGCCATCTTCGTTAGGTTAATCAGCACGCAAATGAATACTCATTCAGCAACGGAATTTTTTATGACACGCGTTCAGTTCAACCACCATCATCACCATCACCCTGACTAGTCTTTCAGGCGATGTGTGCTGGAAGACGTTTAGGATCTTCCAGTGGTGCGAGCGCAAAGAGAGCCCCCGGAAGATCATCTTCCGGGGGTTTTTTTATGGGCGAACGCAACCCGATACGCTTCAGACAGGATTGAATAAGAGGACAGGAACCATGTTAGATAACACCCGTTTACGCATAGCTATGCAGAAATCTGGCCGTTTAAGTGATGAATCACGCGAACTGCTGGCACGCTGCGGTATTAAAATTAACCTTCAGCAGCAGCGTCTGATTGCGTTTGCGGAGAACATGCCGATCGACATCCTGCGCGTGCGCGATGACGATATCCCTGGCCTGGTGATGGACGGCGTGGTCGACCTCGGTATCGTTGGCGAAAACGTGCTGGAAGAGGAGCTGCTGACGCGCCGTGCACAGGGCGAAGACCCGCGCTACTTTACGCTGCGCCGCCTCGATTTTGGCGGTTGCCGCCTGTCACTGGCAATGCCGGTCGATGCCGAGTACACCGGTCCGCAATGCCTGAATAATGCCCGCATCGCCACCTCTTACCCGCACCTGCTGAAGAAATACCTTGATAAACAAGGCATCGCGTTTAAATCCTGCCTGCTGAACGGTTCCGTTGAAGTGGCACCGCGCGCCGGTCTGGCCGATGCCATTTGTGACCTGGTTTCTACCGGCGCCACGCTGGAAGCCAACGGCCTGCGTGAAGTCGAGGTGATTTACCGCTCTAAAGCGGTGCTGATTCAGCGCGATGGCGAACTGCCAGCGGCGAAACAGCAGCTGGTGGACACGCTGATGACGCGTATTCAGGGCGTGATTAAAGCGCGTGAATCCAAATACATCATGCTGCACGCGCCGAGCGAGCGGCTGGAAGAAGTTATCGCCCTGCTGCCGGGTGCCGAGCGCCCTACCGTGCTGCCGCTGGCCGGTGAAGTGAGTCGCGTGGCGATGCACATGGTGAGCAGCGAAACGCTGTTCTGGGAAACCATGGAAAAACTGAAGGCGCTGGGCGCCAGTTCGATCCTCGTGCTGCCAATTGAAAAAATGCTGGAGTAACCGATGAGCGCAATCATGCAACCTATCGACTGGCAGGCGTGTAGTGCCGAACAGCAGCAGGCGCTGCTGCAGCGTCCGGCAATCTCGGCATCGGCCAGCATCAGCGCCACCGTGCAGGACGTGCTGGTGCAGGTGAAACAGCAGGGCGACGCGGCGCTGCGGGCGTTTAGCGCGCGCTTCGACAAAGCCCAGGTGGAGAATCTGCGCGTGTCCGCCGCTGAGATGCAGGCGGCCGGCGAGCGGCTGAGCGACAATTTAAAGCAGGCGATGGCAGACGCCATGGCGAATATCGAAACCTTCCACAACGCGCAGATTCTGCCGCCGGTGGACGTGGAAACCCAGCCGGGCGTGCGCTGCCAGCAGATCACTCGTCCGGTGAAGTCGGTCGGCCTGTATATTCCTGGCGGCTCGGCGCCGCTGTTCTCCACCGTGCTGATGCTGGCAACGCCAGCGCGCATCGCCGGTTGCGGCCGCGTGGTGCTGTGCTCGCCGCCGCCGATTGCCGATGAAATTCTCTACGCGGCGCAGCTATGCGGCGTGCAGGAAGTGTTTCAGGTCGGCGGCGCGCAGGCGATTGCCGCCCTCGCCTTCGGCACAGAAAGCGTGCCGAAAGTGGACAAGATTTTTGGCCCTGGCAACGCGTACGTGACCGAAGCGAAACGTCAGGTCAGCCAGCGTCTCGACGGCGCAGCGATCGACATGCCTGCCGGTCCGTCTGAAGTGCTGGTGATTGCCGACGAAGGCGCGACGCCGGCGTTTGTCGCCTCAGATTTACTGTCACAGGCCGAACACGGTCCGGATTCTCAGGTGATCCTGCTGACGCCTTCACGGCAGCTGGCTGAAGGCGTGGCGCTGGCGGTTGAACAACAGCTGGCGCAGCTGCCACGTGCCGCTACGGCCCGTCAGGCGCTGGAGAGCAGCCGCCTGATCGTGGCGCAGGATCTGGCGCAGTGCGTTGAGATTTCCAATCAGTACGGCCCGGAGCACCTGATTATTCAGACGCGCCAGCCGCGCGCGCTGGTTGAGGAAATTACCAGCGCCGGTTCGGTATTCCTCGGCGACTGGTCGCCGGAATCCGCCGGTGATTATGCCTCCGGCACCAATCACGTGCTGCCGACCTATGGCTACACCGCGACCTGCTCCAGCCTTGGGCTGGCCGATTTCCAGAAACGCATGACGGTACAGGAGCTGACGCCGCAGGGCTTCCTCAACCTCGCCGCCACCATTGAAACCCTCGCCGCCGCGGAAAAGCTGGACGCGCACAAAAATGCCGTGACCCTGCGCGTCGCCGCCCTGAAGGAGCAAGCATGAGCAACAACGTTGAAGATTTAGCCCGCGCCAACGTGCGCGCGCTGACGCCCTATCAGTCTGCTCGTCGCCTCGGTGGCAACGGTGACGTATGGCTGAATGCGAACGAATTTCCGCTGCCGGTGCCGTTTGAGCTGTCGCAGCAGACGCTGAACCGCTATCCGGAGTGCCAGCCAAAATTAGTCATTTCGCGCTACGCCGCCTATGCCGGCGTCCAGCCGGAGCAGGTGCTGGTGAGCCGCGGGGCGGATGAAGGGATTGAGCTGCTGATGCGCGCCTTCTGCGAACCGGGCAAAGACGCCATTCTGTTCTGCCCGCCGACCTACGGCATGTACAGCGTCAGCGCCGAAACCATCGGAATTGAGTACCGCACCGTGCCGGCACTGGACAACTGGCAGCTCAACCTGCCCGCCATTGCGGACCAGCTGGACGGCGTGAAAGTGGTGTACATGTGCAGCCCGAACAACCCGACCGGCAATCTGATTGATCAGGATGACATCCGCCAGCTGCTGGCGATGACCGCCGGCAAAGCGCTGGTGGTGGCCGACGAAGCCTATATTGAGTTCTGCCCGCAAGCAACGCTGGCCGGCTGGCTGCAGGAATTCCCGCACCTGGTGATTCTGCGCACGCTGTCAAAAGCCTTTGCGCTGGCGGGCCTGCGCTGCGGCTTTACGCTGGCCAACAAGCCGGTGATCGATCTGCTGCTGAAGGTGATTGCACCTTACCCGCTGGCGACGCCGGTGGCCGACGTGGCGGCGCAGGCGCTGAGCGAGCAAGGCATCGCGCTGATGCGTCAGCACGCGCAGCAGCTCAACGACAACCGCGCCTGGCTGTGCGAACAGCTGCCGCAGCTGAGCGTAGTGCAGCAGGTTTTCCCGAGTGAGACTAACTATATTCTGGCGCGCTTCACCGACTCGCCAAAAGTGTTTAAAACGCTGTGGGATCAGGGCATTATTCTGCGCGACCAAAACAAAAACCCTGGCCTGGCGGGATGTCTGCGCATCTCCATCGGCACCCGTGAAGAGTGCGAGCGCCTGATCGCCGCGCTGCAAGCCTTATCTGTGGAGCAAGCATGAGTCAGAAGATCCTTTTTATCGACCGCGATGGCACCCTCATCTCTGAGCCGCCGACGGATTTTCAGGTGGACCGTATGGAGAAGCTGGCGTTTGAGAAGAACGCCATCCCGGCCCTGCTGGCGCTGCAGGAAGCGGGTTATCAGCTGGTGATGATCACCAACCAGGACGGCCTCGGCACTGAACGTTTCCCGCAGGCCGATTTTGACGGCCCGCACAATCTGATGATGCAGATCCTGCGCTCACAGGGCGTGAACTTCAGCGACATTCTGATCTGCCCGCATCTGCCGGAAGAGAACTGCGACTGCCGCAAGCCAAAGACCAAAATGGTCGAAGCCTGGCTGGCCGACGGCGCGCTGGATACCGCCAACAGCTATGTGATTGGCGACCGTCTGACCGACATCCAGCTGGCGCAGAACATGGGCATTCAGGGCCTGCGCTACGGTGCGGAAGGCGAAGACTGGGACGCGATTCAGGCGCGCCTGACCAAACGCGATCGTCACGCGCTGGTGAACCGCAATACCAAAGAGACGCAGATTAAAGTGGAAGTGTGGCTGGATCGCGAAGGCGGCAGCAAAATCAACACCGGCGTCGGCTTCTTTGATCACATGCTGGATCAGATCGCCGTGCACGGCGGCTTCCGCATGAACATTGAGGTAAAAGGTGACCTGTATATCGACGATCACCACACGGTAGAAGATACCGGCCTGGCGCTGGGCGAAGCGCTGCTGAAGGCGCTGGGCGACAAGCGCGGCATCGGCCGCTTCGGCTTCGTGCTGCCAATGGATGAGTGCCTGGCGCGCTGCGCGCTGGATATCTCCGGCCGTCCGCACCTCGAATACAAAGCCGAGTTCAGCTATCAGCGCGTTGGCGACCTGAGCACAGAAATGGTCGAGCACTTCTTCCGCTCGCTGTCGTACGCCATGATGAGCACGCTGCACCTGAAAACCAAAGGCCGCAACGATCATCACCGCGTGGAAAGCCTGTTCAAAGCCTTTGGCCGCACGCTGCGTCAGGCGATTCGCGTTGAGGGCAACACCCTGCCGAGCTCGAAAGGAGTGCTGTAATGAATGTGGTGATTCTTGATACCGGCTGCGCCAACCTCTCTTCGGTTAAGTGGGCGATTGAGCGTCTTGGCTACACACCCGCGGTGAGCCGCGATCCGGACGTGGTACTACGCGCCGACAAACTGTTTCTGCCCGGCGTCGGTACTGCGCGGGCGGCGATGGACCAGCTGCAGGAGCGCGATCTGATCGAGCTGGTGAAAGCCTGCACCCAGCCGGTGCTCGGCATCTGTCTCGGCATGCAGCTGCTCGGACGCGGCAGCGATGAGAACGGCGGCGTCAGCACGCTAGGCATCGTTGATGAGCCGGTATCGCTGATGGATACCCGGGGTTTACCGCTGCCGCACATGGGCTGGAACCAGATCACCGCGCAGGCCGGCAATCACCTGTTCCGCAACATTCCGGACGGCAGCTACTTCTACTTTGTGCACAGCTACGCCATGCCGGTGAATGCCGCCACCATCGCCCAGTGCGACTATGGCCTGCCGTTCACCGCCGCCCTGCAGAAAGATAACTTCTTCGGCGTGCAGTTCCACCCGGAGCGCTCGGGTAAAGCCGGCGCGCAGCTGCTGAAAAACTTCCTGGAGATGTGATGATTATCCCCGCATTAGATTTGATCGACGGCAAAGTGGTGCGCCTGCATCAGGGTGACTACGGCCAGCAGCGCGATTACGGTAACGATCCCCTGCCGCGCCTGCAGGATTATGAACGCCAGGGCGCGGAAGTGTTACATCTGGTGGATTTGACCGGAGCGAAAGATCCGGCAAAGCGCCAGATCCCGCTGCTGACCACGCTTTTACGCGGCGTCAGCGTGCCGGTACAGGTTGGCGGCGGTATTCGTCATCGTGACGATGTGGCCGCCCTGCTGGCAGCCGGCGCCACGCGCGTGGTGGTTGGCTCCACCGCAGTCAAGCAGCCGGAAGAAGTGAAAAGCTGGTTCAGCGAATTCGGTGCCGACGCCATTGTGCTGGCGCTTGACGTGCGCATTGACGCCAGCAATCGCAAAGAAGTGGCGATCAGCGGCTGGCAGGAAGCGGCAGGCGTGACGCTGGAAGAGGTGATTGGCTGGTATCAGCCGGTGGGCCTGAAACATGTGCTGTGCACTGATATTTCGCGCGACGGCACGCTGAGCGGTTCCAACGTGGCGCTGTATCAGGAAGTGTCCCAGGCATTTCCGGACATCGCGTTCCAGTCTTCCGGCGGCATCGGTTCACTGGATGATATCGCCGCCCTGCGCGGCAGCGGTGCCCAGGGTGTGATTGTCGGTCGCGCCCTGCTGGAAGATAAATTTACGGTAGCGGAGGCAATTGCATGCTGGCAAAACGGATAATCCCCTGTCTGGACGTGCGTGACGGGCAAGTAGTGAAAGGCGTGCAGTTCCGCAACCACGAAATCATTGGCGACATCGTCCCGCTGGCGCAGCGCTATGCCCAGGAAGGCGCTGACGAACTGGTGTTTTACGATATCACCGCCTCTTCCGACGGCCGCGTGGTGGATAAAAGCTGGGTATCGCGCGTGGCGGAAGTGATCGATATTCCGTTCTGCGTCGCCGGGGGCATCAAAACCCCGGAAGATGCGGCGCGCATTCTGCAGTTTGGCGCAGATAAGATCTCCATCAACTCACCCGCGCTGGCCGATCCGACGCTGATTACCCGGCTGGCGGATCGCTTCGGCGTGCAGTGCATCGTGGTGGGCATCGATACCTGGTTTGATGAAGCCAGCGGCAAGTATCACGTCAATCAGTATACCGGCGACGAAGCGCGCACCCGCGTTACCCAGTGGGAAACGCTGGACTGGGTAGAGGAAGTGCAGAAGCTGGGCGCTGGCGAGATCGTACTGAATATGATGAATCAGGACGGCGTGCGTAACGGCTACGACCTGGTGCAGCTGAAGAAGGTGCGCGACGTGTGTAAGGTGCCGCTGATCGCCTCCGGCGGCGCAGGAACCATGGCGCACTTCCTCGAAGCCTTCGAGCAGGCAAACGTCGACGGCGCGCTGGCGGCTTCGGTGTTTCACAAACAAATTATCAATATCGGCGAGTTGAAAAACTTCCTGATCGACAACGGTGTGGAGATTCGCGCGTGTTAACTGCAGAACAACTGGCCAGACTGGACTGGGCCAAAACCGCGGGCATGATGCCCGTCATCGTCCAGCACAACGTCTCCGGCGAAGTGCTGATGCACGGTTACATGAACGAGGACGCGCTGCACAAGACGCTGGCCGACGGCAACGTCACCTTCTTCTCCCGCACCAAAAACCGTTTATGGACCAAAGGCGAAACGTCGGGCCACTTCCTTAAAGTGGTCAGCATCACGCCGGATTGCGATAACGACACGCTGCTGGTGCTAGCCAATCCGATTGGCCCCACCTGCCATCTCGGTACCTCAAGCTGCTTTTCGCCTGCTGCACCGGACTGGACGTTCCTGTATCAGCTGGAGCAGCTGCTGGCCTCGCGTAAAAGCGCCGATCCGGCCAGCTCCTATACGGCGAAGCTGTACGCCAGCGGCACCAAGCGCATTGCACAGAAGGTGGGAGAAGAAGGTGTTGAGACCGCGCTGGCTGCTACCGTCAATGACCGCCACGAACTGACTAACGAAGCCTCCGACCTGCTGTACCATCTGCTGGTGCTGCTGCAGGATCAGGAACTGGATCTCAGCACCATCATCAACAACCTGCGCGCACGCCATAAGTAACAATTGTGCGCCATGCTGCTCAAAACGGGCTTTCTGGCTCGATTTTGAGCAGCATACTTCGCAAAAGAGTGCGATCAATTGCGCTTCATCAAAATGGAAACCCCCATGACCACCCATGAAAAACTGCTCGCCCTGCTCGATCAACATAACGCCCGTTACCGACTCATGGAGCATGAAGCGACCGGAAAGTGTGAAGCCGTGGCCGCGATTCGTGGCACGGAAGTGGGACAAGGTGCCAAAGCGCTGGTGTGTCACGTCAAGGGCAACGGCATCAAACAGCATGTGCTGGCGGTGCTACCGGCCGACCAGCAGGCCGACCTGAGTAAAGTGGCAGCCGCCGTGGGTGGCCGGCGCGCCTCGCTGGCCTCGCCGGCTGAAGTGGATGCGCTGACCGGCTGCGTGTTTGGCGCGATTCCGCCGTTTAGCTTTCATGCGGATTTACAGCTGGTGGTGGACCCGCTGCTGTTCGAGCGCTACGACGAAATTGCCTTTAACGCCGGGCTGCTGGAGAAGTCGGTGGTACTGCAGGTGGAGGATTACCGCGCACTGCATAATGGTAACGTGATGAAAATAATACTCTAATTGCCATACACCACGCTGAGCGGTACTCTCGATGACTTATCATCACGACAAAAGAAGACCGCAACTATGGCAAGTTCCCGTTTTACCGCCCGTCTGCGTCAGACGCTGGCACTGGCTGTGCTGGCAGGCTGCGCGTTCGGCGCTCAGGCAAAAATCGATCAGGTGCGTTTCGCCGTTGATCCTACCTATCCCCCTTTTGAATCCAAAACGCCGCAGGGCAAGCTGGTCGGGTTTGACATCGACCTCGGCAATGCGCTGTGCGCGCAGATGCAGGCCAAATGCGTGTGGGTCGAGAGCCAGTTTGATGGCATGATTCCGGCGCTGAAGGCGCGTAAGTTTGACGCCATCCTGTCGGATATGGGTATCACCGAAGAGCGTCTGAAGCAGATCGACTTCACCGTGCCGCTGTATGACACCCACACCCAGCTGATTGCGCGTAAAGGCTCCGGCCTGCTGCCCACCGCGGAATCGCTGAAAGGCAAAACCGTGGGCGTGGAACAGGGTACCGTGCAGGAGCGCTACGCGCTGGCAAAATGGCAGCCGCACGGCGTGAACGTGGTGCCGTATGGCGATCAGGCACAGGTTGAGAGCGACCTGATTTCCGGACGCCTTGACGTGGTGTTCACCGATGCCGCACAGGCCGCAAACGGCTTCCTGAAACATCCGCAGGGCAAAGATTTCGAACTGGCTGGCCCGATTGTGCAGGATCCGATTATCGGCCCCGGCACCGCCATCGGCCTGCGCAAAGGCGACACCGAATTAAAAACCGCGCTGGACAACGCCTTCGCGGAGATCAAAAAGAACGGTACCTTTGATACCTTGCAGAAGAAGTATTTTGCGACGGATATCTCTATAAAGCAGTGATCGATGGGGCGGCGCATTTGCCGCCCTTTTTCCAGCAGAACTATAATTCCCTTCATCAATTTCATACGGCGCGGCCACGAGCGTGCCCCAGACACAGGACATCGACTGCGTTATGCAACAACAACATCATCCTTTGTTAAGCGCGACGCTGGGCACCCAGCGGGAAATTGTCAGCTTCCACTTCGGCACCGACTCACAGCAGCGTGTGTATATTCAGGCGGCGCTGCACGGCGATGAGCTGCCGGGCATGGCGGTGGCGTGGTATCTCAAGCAGAAGCTGCTGGCGCTGGAGTCGGTGGGCAAGCTGAAAGCCAAAGTCACCTTGGTGCCGGTCGCGAATCCACTCGCACTGGGTCAGCACTGGCATGGCACTCACCTCGGACGTTTTCATACTCTTTCTGGTCAGGATTTTAACCGTCGCTTTCCGGCGCTGGGCGATACGCTGGCGGCAGAACTGGCGGGCTCGTTGACACAGAGTGAATATGAAAACAAACGACTGATTCGCGACGCCATCGATCGTCACTACCGCGACCGCATCGCCAAAACCGAACTGGAGGCCCAGCGCTTCACCCTGATGCGCATGGCCAGCCAGGCAGACCTGATGATTGACCTGCACTGCGACTGGGATGCCTTGCCGCATCTTTACACCACACCGCACGCCTGGCCAGAGATTGAGCCGCTGGCGCGCTGGCTTGGCAGTGAAGTGCAGCTACTGGCGCAGATCTCCGGCGGAGAGCCCTTTGATGAGGCCTGCTGCGAACCCTGGCTGACACTAGCTGAGCGTTTTGGCAAGGACTACCCGATGCCGCGCGGCCTGCTGCCGGTGACGCTGGAACTGCGCGGCGTAGCCGATGTATCGCCTGAACAGGCGGAGAAAGATGCGGATGCGATTATCAATGCGCTGATTGAAGGGGGATATATTGCCGGAGAAACCGGAGACTCCCCTGCCCTGATCCATGCGCCAACTCAACTGGCGGGCTGTGAGTACATCCACGCGCCTCACTCCGGACTGCTGCTGAACCGCAGAAAATTAGGTGAGTGGGTTAAAGCGGGCGAAGTGGTGGCGGAGATTGTCGACCCGCTCAATGACTACGTGACACCGCTGGTGGCTGAGTTTGGCGGCGTGCTGTATGCAAGGAACCTGACCAAGTTTGTCACGGCTGGAATGCTGGTGGTGAGGCTGGCGGGGGAAAATGCGGGACGCAGAGGGGATTTGCTGGTATAGGAAAAAAACGGCCTATTTAAAGGCCGTTAAAGATTAATGTTTTATAGATACTTCCTGTAAAGAAAGTCCTAACATTCTGTTATCCGTACCAAGACCTAACTCAGCTGGAGATTTAGCGTCCTTTACAAACAACTCTATTTTTTGGACCTTCTGAGAATGATCGATTGGAATTAAAACAATCGAAGCATCATTGGTTTTGGATGTAACTTCCTCTGTAACAATCTGATTATTTTGTGAAGTTTTAAACTCTATATCAACCGAATTTCTCACGTTTGATAATAAAACATTATATTTAAGCACATAAAAATTCGATGAGTCATTTGGCACTGGAAGTTGTAAAACTGCCTTATCTTTTGACCAAACATGACCCGGTTCTCTATAATACCATCCATCATCAAGT
>NZ_NHZE01000095.1:0-35439 GCF_002207995.1 Pantoea sp. VS1 | reverse complement strand
CGGGAAGCTTCGTATTACCCGGCCGTCGTCAGCGGCATTATCCGCGGGCGGTAAAAAAGAAACCGCAGCGTTATCCGCTGCGGCGTCCTTAAAAGCTTAACTGACAAGCATTAGGCTGATTTAGCCGCCTTTTTTGCTTAGCGCTTCAGCGCTTCGCTCAGTTCTTCGCGCATGCTGGCCAGCATCGCCTTCACCACACGCGGGTTACCGGCCACCAGGTTGCCAGACAGCATATAGCCGTGGTTACCGGTGAAATCGGTCACCAGACCGCCCGCTTCACGCACCAGCAGTTCACCGGCAGCGAAATCCCATGGCTTCAGGCCAATCTCAAAGAAACCGTCAACGCGACCTGCGGCCACATAGGCCAAATCCAGCGCAGCAGAGCCGGTACGGCGGAAATCAGCGCACTGGGTAAACAGTTTTGCCACGATGTTGATGAATGGCGTGGCGTGCTGCTTCAGCTTGAACGGGAAGCCGGTAGCCAGAATAGTGCCGTCGAGGTCACGCGCCGTGCTGCCGCGCAGGCGATAGCCGTTAAGCTGCGCGCCCTGACCGCGTACCGCGGTGAACAGTTCGTTACGCATTGGATCGTAAACCACCGCCACTTCGGTGCGGCCTTTGATGCGCACGGCGATAGAAACAGCAAAGTGGGGCAGACGTTTGATGAAGTTGGTGGTGCCATCCAGGGGATCGATTACCCATTGAACATCCTGATCGTCGCCCGCCAGCTCACCGCTTTCTTCGGTGATGATGGTGTGTTGCGGGTAGGACTTGCGAATCACTTCGACAATCAGACGTTCTGCGTCGCGGTCAACATTGGTAACGAAGTCGTTGCTGCCTTTCTGGCTGGCTTCGACGGCGTCCGGGGTTTCATAATTCTTGGCAATTAAATTTCCGGCCTTGCGCGCTGCGCGCACGGCGATGTTGAGCATCGGATGCATCGGTATCTCTCACTGGATGTTAAAGAACGGGGTGAAAACGGCGCGGAGTATATCAGGGTGTTCAGCAAATGTCCTGCTTTTATGTTAGGATGCGCGCCATCATTTCCTTATCGCTATCTATTATGCTGCAAAATATCCGAATCGTACTGGTAGAAACCTCGCACACCGGCAACATGGGTTCCGTTGCCCGCGCCATGAAAACCATGGGCTTAAGCAACCTGTATCTGGTCAATCCGCTGGTGAAACCGGACTCGCAGGCCATTTCACTGGCTGCCGGTGCCAGCGATGTGATCGGTGAGGCGAAGATCGTCGATACGCTGGATGAGGCGATTGCCGGCTGTAGCCTGGTGGTGGGTACCAGCGCACGTTCGCGCTCGCTGCCGTGGCCGATGCTTGACTCGCGTGAATGCGGCATCAAAAGCGTGGAAGAGGGCCAGCAGGCGCCGGTAGCGCTGGTATTTGGTCGCGAGCGCGTGGGCCTGACCAACGAAGAGCTGCAGAAGTGCCACTATCATGTCGCCATTCAGGCCAACCCGGAGTACAGCTCGCTCAACCTGGCGATGGCGGTGCAGATTATCGCCTATGAAGTGCGCATGGCGTGGCTGGACGCGCAGGAGAAAGCCAGTCCGCAGCCGCAGTACGAAGCCTCGCCGTATCCGCTGGTTGACGATCTGGAACGCTTCTATCAGCACATCGAGCAGATGATGCTGAATAGCGGCTTTATCCGCCAGGGCACACCGAGCCAGGTGATGAGCAAACTGCGTCGCCTCTATACCCGTGCGCGTCCGGAGCGCGACGAACTCAACATTCTGCGCGGCATGCTGTCGTCGTTTGAAAAACCCAAAAACGACAAGGGTAATAGTTGAGTAAAACACCAGGTTAAATAGTTGAGCGAAATACTCGGTTAAATAGTTGACCAAAATACTCGGGAATGTCAGACTGGCCTCCATTCTTCAGATAACCCGCCGACTCGCTGGCGGACTCTTACGAGGTTGTATGCTATGAGACTGACATCCAAAGGACGTTATGCCGTAACCGCTATGCTGGACGTTGCCCTGCACTCGCACGAGGGCCCGGTACCGCTGGCCGATATTTCAGAGCGTCAGGGCATTTCGCTCTCCTATCTGGAGCAGTTATTCTCGCGTCTGCGTAAGCACGGTCTGGTGGCCAGCGTGCGGGGTCCGGGCGGCGGTTATCTGTTAGGCAAAGACGCCGGCGCGATTGCAGTTGGCGCGGTGATCACCGCGGTGGACGAATCCGTTGACGCCACCAAATGCCAGGGTAAAGAGGGTTGCCAGGGCGGCGAGCGCTGCCTGACCCACGTTCTGTGGCGCGACCTGAGCGAGCGCATCAGCGACTTCCTCAACAACATCACGCTGGCGGAACTGGTGAATAACCAGGAGATCCTCGACGTGGCCGATCGCCAGAACAGCGTTGATAATCGTCGCTTCCAGCAGCATCGCGTGCAGGAAACCATCAACGTCAATCTGCGCGCCTGATCCTCTCTCGTTCAGCCTCTGCTGTTAACCCAGGAGAGGCTGAATCGTGCTATAAAGACGTATGATTTTTTATACGGAGTTTTAGCGCAATGAAATTACCGATCTACCTGGATTACGCAGCGACAACGCCTGCGGATCCGCGTGTCGCCAGCAAAATGATGCAGTTCCTCACTTTGGATGGCACCTTCGGTAACCCCGCTTCCCGTTCCCACCGTTTTGGCTGGCAGGCTGAAGAGGCCGTTGACGTGGCGCGCAACCAGGTTGCCGAACTGATCAACGCCGATCCACGCGAAATCGTGTTTACCTCCGGTGCCACCGAAGCCGATAACCTGGCGCTCAAAGGCGCGGCGCAGCAGCATCAGGCGCGCGGTAAACACATCATCACCAGTCAGACCGAACACAAAGCGGTGCTCGACAGCTGTGCTCAGCTGGCGCGCGAAGGCTTTGACGTCACCTTTCTGCAGCCTGGCGCGGACGGCATCGTCACGCCTGCGATGCTGGAGGCGGCACTGCGCGACGACACCGTGCTGGTGTCGCTGATGCACGTCAATAATGAAACCGGCGTGATTCAGGACATCGCCGCGCTGGGCGCGCTGTGTCACGCGCGCGACATCCTGTTCCACGTGGACGCCACGCAAAGCGTGGGCAAACTGCCGCTCGACGTCAGCGCGCTGCCGGTGGATTTGATGTCGTTCTCAGCGCACAAGTTGTACGGGCCGAAAGGCATCGGCGCGCTGTGGGTGCGGCGTAAACCAAAACTGCAGATCGACGCGCAGATGCACGGCGGTGGTCACGAGCGCGGTATGCGTTCGGGGACCTTGCCGGTGCATCAGATTGTCGGCATGGGCGAAGCCTATCGCATCGCGCGCGAAGAGATGGCGGACGAGAGCGCGCGCCTGGCTACGCTGCGCCATCGTCTGTGGCAGGGCATCAGCACGCTAAGCGACATACAGCTCAACGGTTCACTCGAACAGGGCGCGCCGAATATCCTCAATATCAGTTTTG
This sequence comes from Pantoea sp. VS1, assembly GCF_002207995.1. NCBI lineage: Bacteria > Pseudomonadati > Pseudomonadota > Gammaproteobacteria > Enterobacterales > Erwiniaceae > Pantoea > Pantoea sp. VS1. The sequence goes on along the minus strand of NZ_NHZE01000095.1, from coordinate 31,994 downwards.
CCCACGTCGATGGCGAATCGCTGATCATGGCGCTGAAAGATCTGGCGCTGTCGTCGGGATCCGCCTGTACTTCTGCCAGCCTTGAACCTTCCTACGTTCTGCGCGCCATGGGCGTGGATCAGCAACTGGCTTACAGCTCGCTGCGCTTTTCGCTGGGTCGCTTTACCACGCAGGAAGAGATCGATTATGCCATCGGGGTGGTACATAAGGCGGTAACGCGCTTACGGGCGCTGACGCCGGCCACTTCCCGCTAAATTTTCGCCCTGCGCCGGTCAGTGCGCAGGGATAACAAACGCAAACGGAGCCACGCGATGACAACACAACCCATGACGATTACGCTCAGCTCCCAGGCCGCCGACGCGCGCTGGGGCGAGAAAGCCTTGCTGAGCAGCAATGAAAGTGGCATGACCATTCACCTGACCGGTGCCGATGCGCTGATGAGCATTCAACGTGCCGGACGCAAGCTGGACGGTCAGGGCATCCGCCACGTCGCGCTGAGCGGCGAAGGCTGGGATCTGGAGAAATGCTGGGCGTTCTGGCAGGGTTTCCGCAGCCCGAAAGGCCAGCGTCAGGTCGAATGGCCGACGCTGAGTGAGGCCGATCAGGCCGAATTTGATCGTCGCCTGAAGATCGTTGACTGGGTGCGCGACACCATCAACCTGCCCGCGGAAGATCTGAGCCCGGAGCAGCTGGCGCACAGCGCCATCGATCTGATCAGTGAAGCAGGCGGTGACGCGGTGAGCTATCGCATCATCAAAGGTGAGGATCTGCGTGAGCAGGGCTATGCCGGAATTCATACCGTAGGTCGCGGCTCGACGCGTCCGCCGGTGCTGCTGACGCTGGACTTCAACCCCGGCGGCGACGACAGCACGCCGGTTTACGCCTGCCTGGTGGGCAAAGGCATCACCTTTGATACCGGCGGCTACAGCCTGAAGCAGAGCGCGTTCATGGATTCGATGAAATCCGACATGGGCGGCGCGGCAACGGTAACCGGTGCGCTGGCGCTGGCGATTGCGCGCGGCCTGGATAAGCGCGTGAAGCTGTTCCTGTGCTGCGCCGATAACATGGTAAGCGGCAACGCGTTCCGCCTCGGCGACATCATCCGCTATCGCAACGGGAAATCCGTTGAAGTGATGAACACCGACGCCGAAGGGCGTCTGGTACTGGCCGATGGACTGATCGACGCCAGCGAACAGCGTCCGCAGCTGCTGATTGACGCGGCCACGCTGACCGGTGCCGCGAAAACCGCGCTGGGCAACGATTACCATGCGCTGTTTACCTTTGACGACGTGCTGGCGGAGTCGCTGCTGGGCAGCGCCCTCAGCGAGAACGAAGCCTTCTGGCGTCTGCCGCTGGCCGAATTCCACCGCAACCACCTGCCGTCCAACTTTGCCGATCTGAATAACATCGCCAGCGCGGCACATGCAGCGGGCGCCAGCAGCGCGGCAGCGTTTCTCTCGTGGTTCGTCAGCAACTATCAGCAGGGCTGGCTGCACATTGACTGCTCCGCGACCTATCGCAAAAGCGCGGTGGATCAGTGGTCTGCCGGTGCGACAGGCCTTGGTGTGCGTACCATTGCCAATCTGTTACTGAAATAATCCCGACAACGGCAGGCTGCAACCTGCCGTCTTTTTTGGAAGCCTATCCCTTATGAGTAACCGTCTTGAAGAGGTGCTGAAGCTGGCGGCCACCGAGCCTGCGCACCGTCCGGAATTTTTTCAGCTATTGCTGGAGGCCGATGTCTGGGTGCCGGGCGAAAGTCCCGCGGAGCAGTTTGATGCCACCTCACCGGTAGAATTACAGCACTGGGAAAAAGAGGGCGGCGGCAGCGTGATCCCTTTCTTTACCTCAGAAGCAGCGATGAGCGAAGCCATCCAGGGTGAGCAGCCGTACCTGCGTTTACCGACGCGCACGCTGTTTGAAATGACGCTGGGTGAAGCGCTGTTCCTCAACCCGAAACTGCCGGCCGGCAAAGAGTTTTCACCCGGCGAGATCGCGCATCTGCTGGGCGAAGAGGGCAGTGCGCTGAGCCAGCAAACGGTGCTGGAGGGCGGTCATGCATTGCTGCTGTCCGAAGTGGCCGAGCCGCCAGCGCAGATGATCGATTCGCTGACCCAGCTGTTTGCGAAATACAAACAGGTGCGTCGCGCCTACGTTGCCAACATTCGTGAGCGTGCCGATGAACAGGCGAATCTGCTGATTGGGATTGAAGCCGACAGCGATATTGATGCGATTATTCAGGCGGCCGGCAGCGTGGCGACCGATACGCTGCCCGATGACGCGCCGATTGATATCTGTGAAGTGGTCAGCAACGAGCAGGGTGTCAGCCATTTCTTCACCGCGCACATTACGCCGTTTTATGAGCGCCGCTGGGGCAGTTTCCTGCGCGATTTCAAAGGCAGCCAGCGGATTATTTAGTGCCGGTGCGCATCAGTGCGCCGGTAAATCGCACCGATGCCATGTAGGGTCGCCGTTTACGGCGACCGGTTACACGCACCACATCCGACACTTATTTCTCAATCGGTAAATCGTCGCGGCTGCCCCATTCTCCCCACGAACCGTCGTACAGCGTCACATCACGCACGCCCAGCGCGGTCAGCGCCAGAATTACCACCACCGCCGTCACGCCGGAGCCGCAGCTGGCGACAATCGGCTGATCCAGCTTAATCCCTGCCTTTGCAAACAGATCGCGCAACTCGGCGGCCGGTTTCAGCTCACCGTTGGCCACCAGATCGTTCCACGGCATATTCAGGCTGTGCGGGATATGGCCGCGCAGCAGGCCGGGACGCGGCTCATCCACTTCGGCATTGAAACGGTTGGCCGCGCGCGCATCAACAATCTGCGCGCCGCCCTCGTGGCTGATCAGCAGGACATCGGTCAGGCGCTTTACCTGGCTGCTGTCGTACTGTGCGTTGAACTCGCCCTCAGGCAAATCAACCGGACCGGTAGCCAGGCTGAAGCCAGCGGCTTTCCAGCCCTGCAGGCCGCCCGCCAGAATCGACACCTGTTCACAGCCAAAGGCGCGCAGCATCCACCAGGCGCGCGGCGCGGAAAACAGATTGCCTTCGTCGTATACCACCAGATGTTTATCCTGGCTAATGCCCAGCTCGCGCATCGCCACGGCAAAGGTCTCTGCGCGCGGCATCATATGCGGATACGGACTGGTGTGATCGGACAGCGCTTCGATGTTGAAAAAAGGCGCATCCGGCAGATGCCCGGCCAGATACTCCGCCGTGATATCGCGCACCGCTTCCTGACCTGGCGGCAGCATGCGGGCATCCAGCACCTGCAAACGCTCTTCGTGGTAATGTTCATTCAACCAATCAGCGGACACAAACATGGCTGTCATAGCAACCTCTTCTCCATCAGCGGCAAAGGCCCAGTGTCCGGGAATGTGAAGGCTATCTCAAGGGTAACATTGCTAAAGTTGGCGGCTTGATGTGAAATTGCGCAGCACAACACGTTTAACCTTTTGGGGCTGGTGAGGGAATTACCATGGCAAGATGTGTAAAACGACTGCTGTTCAGCGTGCTGATCGGCGGCGCATTACTGGGCGGCGCGCAACCGTCGCTGCAGGCGGCTGATACGCCTGCGCCGCAGGCCGCGACACGCGCTCTCGCGGTGATCGACCTTTCCGAGCTGCAGCTGGACGGCGCTGCGGCGCTGGTACTGACCTTTAACCGCGCGCTCGACGGTCAGCAGGATTTCAACCACTGGATCAGCCTCACCGATGACAGCAGCGGCAAGGTCGACGGAGGCTGGGAGCTGGCGCAGAACGGCAAAGTGCTGCGCTTCCGTCATCCGCAGCCGGCGCGCAAGCTCACCGTCACCGTCAATGCCGGCCTGAAGGCCGCGGATGGCAGTGCCTTAGCCAGCCCATTCAGCCAGACACTCACCACGCGCGACATCCAGTCGATGGTCGGTTTCGCCAGTCGTGGCTCGCTGCTGCCGCTGCGCCTGACGCAGGGACTGCCGGTGCTGGCGCTCAACGTTAACCAAATCGATGTTGATTTCTTCCGGGTGAAAAATGCCTCGCTGGCGGATTTTCTCGCCCAGTGGAATTACGGCAACAATTTGTCGTACTGGGAATCGCGCGATCTGCTGAAAAACGCCGATCTGGTTTACAGCGGCCGCTTCGATCTCAACCCGGCACGCAATACGCGGGAAAAAATGCAGCTGCCGCTCGGCGACGTCGCGGCGCTGAAACAGCCGGGTGTCTATCTGGCGGTGATGAAACAGGCCGGCACCTACAACTACACGCAACCTGCGACACTGTTCACCCTGAGCGACATTGGTCTGTCGCTGCACCGTTTTCCCACCCAGCTGGAACTGTTTACACAAAGCCTCGCCAGTGGCGATCCGCTGGCGGATGTCAGCGTGCAGTTACTGGATGAAAAAGGCCAACAGCTGGCGAGCGGCAGCAGCGACAGCGAGGGGCATCTGCGTTTAGCGGCTAACGCCAAAGGCAAGCTGCTGCTGGCGACCAGTAAAGGCCAGACTTCGCTCATCGACCTTAATCGCCCGGCGCTGGATCTGGCCGAATTCCCGATTGATGGCCCGCAAGGCTACGACAAACAGTTCTTCATTTTTGGCCCGCGCGATCTCTATCGCCCTGGCGAAACGGTCATCGTTAATGCGCTGCTGCGCGATGCCGATGGCAAACCACTGCCGCCGCAGCCGGTGAAAGCTGAAGTGGTGCAGCCGAATGGTGAAGTGGCACAAACCTTCGTCTGGCAACCAGAGAACGGCGTTTATCAACAACGTTTTGCCTTACCGGCCTCGGCGATGACCGGTAAATGGACGCTGCGTATTAACAGCGGTGACAACCAGCCGCGCACCTGGCCGTTCAATGTAGAGGATTTCCTGCCCGAACGGATGGCGCTGTCGCTTAAAAGCAACACTCAGCCCCTGTCGCCAGATGCCGACGTCACCTTTGCTGTTGAAGGCCGCTATTTGTATGGCGCACCAGCGGCAGGCAACGAACTACAGGGCCAGCTGTTCCTGCGTCCGGCGCGTGAAGCGGTCGCTGCGTTGCCAGGTTACCAATTTGGCGACATCACTGAGGAACTGAAACGTAGCCTTGATGATGTGGATGAAAAGCTGGACGACAGCGGCAGGCTGCAGCTTAAGGTCGAAAGCAGCTGGGCGGAGAGCCACTCTCCGCTCAACCTGATTTTGCAGGCCAGCCTGCTGGAGACCGGCGGTCGTCCGGTAACGCGCCGCGCCACGCAAGCGATCTGGCCTGCGCCAGCGCTGCCGGGCATTCGTCCGCTGTTTAACAGCGAATCGGTGTACGACTATCGCACCGATCGTTATAACGATGAGCCAACCGTGCCGGAAAACAGCCTCGCCGAATTTGACGTGGTGTACGCCAATGCGCAGGGCGAAAAGCTGGCGGCGCAGGATCTTGATGTGCGTTTGATCCACGAACGTCGCGACTACTTCTGGAGCTTCTCCGACAGCGAAGGCTGGCAGTCACGTTACGATGAAAAAGATCTGCAGGAAGAGCAGCAGCGCATCAGCATTGCGGCGGGCGGCAGCCAGAAAGTCAGCTTCCCGGTGGAGTGGGGCACCTATCGTCTTGAAGTGCATGCCGGTGACAACATCGTCAGCAGCGTGCGTTTCCAGGCAGGCTACTGGTGGCAGGACAACACCAACGGCACCGGCGCGCTGCGTCCGGATCAGGTCAAACTGAAGATCGACAAAGCCGCCTATCAACCCGGCGACACCGCGCGTGTCACGGTGGAATCCCCGGCGGCTGGCAAAGGCTATCTGCTGGTGGAGTCGAGCAGCGGCACCTTGTGGTGGCAACCGCTGGATGTGCCGGCGGGCGGCGCTACCATTAATGTGCCAGTCAGTGCGGAGTGGAAACGCCACGATCTCTATCTCAGCGCGATTGTGGTGCGCGACGGCGACAAAGCGAACGGCACCACGCCAAAACGCGCGGTCGGCTTGTTGCATCTGCCGATGGCAACCGCCGCGCGCCGCCTGACGCTGGCGCTTGAGGCACCGGACAGGATTCGGCCGGAACAAACCGTGCAAGTCAAGGTTAAAGCCCGACGCGAAGGCGGTGCGCTGCCGCAGCAGGTGCAGGTGTTGCTGTCGGCGGTGGACAGCGGCGTGCTGAGCATTACCGACTATGCCACCCCCGATCCGTGGAACGGCTTCTTTGGCCGCAAGCGCTACAACGCCGATCAGTATGACGTGTTCGGACAGTTGATTGAGGGCGGTGGCAAACTGGCGGCGCTGCGTTTTGGCGGTGACGGGGATGATGCCGATGCGCTGTCGCGCGGCGGTAAAAAGCCGGTCACCGAGGCGCAGATTGTGGCGCAGCAGCTGCAGCTGGTGACGCTGGATGCCAGCGGCGAGGGCACGCTGGAACTGCCGGTACCGGCCTTCAACGGCGAGCTGCGGCTGATGGCGCAGGTGTGGAGCGAAGACAGTTTCGGCGCGGCGGATCGTAAACTGGTGGTCGCCGCACCGCTGGTAAGCGAACTGGCGACGCCGCGTTTTCTTGCCAGCGGCGATCAATCAACACTGGCGCTGGATTTGACCAACCTTACCGATCAACCTCAAACGCTAAACGTCACGGTTAGCGCCAGCGGCTTGATTGCACTCAACGGGCAAATCCCGGCCAGGGTGCAGCTGGCGAAAGGGGCGCGAACCACGCTGTCTGTCCCGGTTAAAGCGCAGGACGGTTTTGGTGAGGGCGACGTGCAGGTGACCGTTTCGGGGCTGAGCCTGCCGAACGAGACGCTGGCACCGAGCGTGCGCCGCTGGAAGATTGGCGTGCGTCCGGCTTATCCGGCGCAAACCCTGAGTTTCGATAACGTAATGAACAGCGGGCAGCGCTGGCAGGTGATGGCAAGCGCTTTCAACGGCCTGCAGGCTGGCACGCTGAACGGCCAGCTGTCGCTGAGTTCTCAGCCGCCGCTGAATATCGCCAGCTACATCAGCCAGCTTTACGCTTATCCCTATGGCTGTCTGGAGCAGACCGCCAGCGGTATCTGGCCTTCACTTTTCACTAATCACGCCCAGCTCAGCGCGATGGGCATCAAAACCAGCAGTGATGAGGCGCGCCGCGCGGCAATTGACACCGGCATTGCGCGCCTGGCCGGCATGCAGCGCGGTAACGGCAGCTTTGGCCTGTGGAGCAAAGAGAGCAGCGAGGAGTTCTGGCTCACCGCTTACGTCACTGACTTCCTGCTGCGCGCCAGCGAAGCGGGCTACAGCGTGCCGGAGGGCGTGATTAATCGCGCCGACCAGCGCCTGCTGCGTTATTTGCAGGATCCGGCGCAAATCGAAACCAGCTGGAGCAGCAATGCCGATGCGCTGCGTTTTAGCGTGCAGGCCTATGCGGGGCTGGTGCTGGCGCGTCAGCAGCAGGCGCCGCTCGGCGCGCTGCGGGCGCTGTATGACCAACGCGCCCAGGCGAAGTCCGGACTGGCGCTGGTGCAGCTTGGCGTGGCGTTGCAGCAGATGGGCGATACGCAGCGCGCGCAGCTGGCGCTGATGCAGGGCATCGCGCTGCAACGCCAGCCTGACATGTGGCTGGGCGATTACGGCAGTCCGCTGCGTGACCGCGCGCTGACCCTGGCGCTGCTGACGGAAAATCAGCTGCTGCCGGCGCAGCAGGGGCCATTGCTGATTGAACTGGCGCAAACGCTGCACGGGCAGCGCTGGTTCTCCACCCAGGAGAATAATGCGCTGTTCCTCGCCGCGCGGACGCTGCAGCAGCATCCGGGTGAGACCTGGCAGGCCACGCTGCAGGACCAGCCGCTGCGCAGCGATCGGCCGCTGAGTCTCGGGCTGAGCGCGCCGCAGTTGCAGCAGGGCCTGACGCTGACCAGCGACACGCCGTCGCCGCTGTACGGCACGCTCAATGTGGTCGGCTATCCGCGCACCGCGCCGTCACCGGTCAGCAACGTGCTCAGCATCAGTCGCGAATACTTCACGCTGGACGGCAAGCCGGCCGATCTCAACAACCTCAGCAGTGGTGAGCTGCTGGTGGTGCGGCTGAAGGTGGGTGCCAGTCAGCGCGTCAGCGATGCGCTGGTGGTGGATCTGCTGCCGGCCGGACTGGAGCTGGAAAATCAAAACCTGAGCGACAGCAGCGCCAGCCTGGGCGACAGTGCCGATGCGCTGAAAGAGAGCATGATGGACATGCAGCAGGCCAACATCAAACATCTTGAGTTCCGCGACGACCGCTTTGTCGCGGCGCTTGCGCTGGATGGCTACACGCCCGGCACGCTGCTGTATCTGGCGCGCGCGGTGACGCCGGGCAGTTATCGTCTGCCGCCACCGCAGGTGGAGTCGATGTATGTGCCCGCGTGGCGCGCCATCGGCACCACGCCGGAAAAACTTCATGTGCGTTAAGCGCCCGTGACGCAGCGCCACCGACGCCTGTGCGGGCTGGCGCTGCTGCTACTGCTGCTGATGGGCGCAGTATGGCTGCTGGACCGGCTCGATCCGCTGCCGCTGCGCCAGTTACAGCCGGCGCGGGTGGTGGTAGCGGAAGATGGCACGCCGCTGTGGCGCTTTGCCGATCGACAGGGTGTGTGGCGCTATCCAGTGACGCTGGACGAGGTGTCACCGGCTTATATTGAGGCGCTGCTGACCTACGAAGACCGCTGGTTCTGGCACCATCCCGGCATTAACCCGCTGGCGATAGTGCGCGCCGTCGGGCAAAACCTGCTGCAGCACGGCATTGTCTCCGGCGGCAGCACGCTGACCATGCAGGTGGCGCGGCTGATTGATCCGCAGCCGCGTAACCTGCGTGGCAAAGTGGTGCAGGCGTGGCGTGCGCTGCAGCTGGAGTGGCATCTGTCGAAGCGCGAGATCCTCACGCTGTATCTCAACCGCGCCCCGTTTGGCGGCACGGTTGAGGGCGTCGGCGCTGCCAGCTGGATGTGGCTGGGCAAACCGGCGTCGCAGCTTACCCGCGGCGAGGCGGCGCTGCTGGCGGTGCTGCCGCAGGCACCCAGCCGTTTGCGCCCGGACCGCTGGCCGCAGCGCGCTGAAGCTGCCCGCAATAAAGTGCTGGACCGCCTGGCGCAGTATCAGGTGTGGCCGGCGCAGACCGTCGCCGAAATCAAACAGGAGCCGGTATGGCTGCCGCCGCGTCAGCTGCCGCAGCTGGCGCCGCTGCTGGCACGCCGGCTGCTGTCGCTGTCGCCCGACAGCAAAATTACCTCCACGCTGGATGTGTCGCTGCAGCGCGAACTGGAGAACCTCGCTGCGTCGCTGCAAACCCGGCTGCCGCCGCGCACCTCGCTGGCACTGCTGGTTGTCGACCACAGCAGCATGAAGGTGCGCGGCTACGTCGGCTCGGTGTCTTTCAATGACGACAGCCGCTTTGGTCATGTGGATATGATTGCCAGCGTGCGTTCGCCGGGATCGCTGCTCAAGCCGTTTGTCTACGGCATGGCGCTGGATGATGGCCTGATTCATGGCGAATCGCTGCTGCAGGATGTGCCACGCCGCTTTGGTGACTATCGTCCCGGCAATTTCGACAGTGGCTTTCACGGCCCGGTCAGCGCCAGCGAAGCGCTGCAGCGTTCGCTCAACCTGCCGGCGGTGCAGCTGCTGGAGGCGCTTGGACCGAAAAACGTCGCCGCGCGGCTGCGCAACGTCGGCCTGAATCTGCGCTTTCCGGCGGGCGGCGAACCGAATCTGTCGCTGGTGCTGGGCGGCACCGGCGCGCGGCTGGACGACATTATCGCCGCCTACAGCGCCTTTGCCCGCCACGGTAATGCTGCGCAGCTGCGCTGGCTGCCGCAGCAGCCGCTGCTGCAGCGCCCGTTACTGTCGCCCGGCGCGGCGTGGATTGTACGCCGCATCCTCGCCGGTGAGGCACAGCCTGCCGCCAGCGGGGCGGTTGCCGATATCGTGTCGCTGGCGTGGAAAACCGGCACCAGCTACGGCTATCGCGACGCCTGGAGCGTCGGTATCACGCCGCGCTATCTGATTGGCGTCTGGGTAGGCAGGCCGGATGCCACGCCGGTTGCCGGCCAGTTCGGTTACGCATCGGCGGTGCCGGTGATGCAGCAGGTTAATCACCTGCTGGCGGGACACCTGCCGGCGCGCGGCGTGCCCGGCGATCCGCGCCCGGCGACGGTCAGCGCCGTCAGTATCTGCTGGCCCGGCGGCCAGCCATTGCCCGCCGGCGACGAGAACTGCCGGCAGCGGCGTTACAGCTGGGTGTTGAATCAGACCGTGCCGCCAACGCTGCTGGCGCCGGGTCAGGAGGGCGTCAATGGCTTACGCCAGCGCTTCTGGCAAAACAGCAAAGGGCTGCGCGTGGCGGCGGATTGTCCGGATGCGCAAAGCCGGGAACGCGTGATGTGGCCGCTGCCGCTTGAGCCGTGGCTGCCACCGGGCGAACGGCGGGCGCAGCGCCTGCCGCCAGTGGATGCGACCTGCCCGCCGCTGAATCAGGGGGACAGCGCGCCGCTGCTGGTGACCGGCGTGATCAATGGCCAGCGCGTGCAGCCGCTGCCCGGTAAGGCCGTATTGCTGCTGCCGGTGGCGGTGCAGGGCGGGCAGGGTACGCAGCGCTGGTGGTTTTTAAACGGGCAGCCAGTGGAGCTGGCGGCGGGAAAAAGCAGCGCCTCGCTGGTGCTGCGCGAGCCCGGTCGCTATCAGCTGGTGGTGATGGATGAGGCCGGGCAGCTGGCTTCGGTGTCTTTCACGTGCGGCTAAACGCAGCGCTATGGCATATTTTTTGCGTGTTTGCCCCGACAGAAATCAATTATTTTCAATAATTCCTCTCTGCACTCATAGGCAAGGCGCGCCGATCTCCCTATAATCGGCGCGTTTTCTTACCGGGAGCGGGTTCCCGGTTTCTTCAGGATGCTAATCAGAGGTAATCATGGCAATCGAACGCACTTTCTCCATCATCAAACCAAACGCCGTCGCTAAGAACGTGATTGGTGCTATCTACAACCGTTTCGAAAGCGCTGGCTTCAAAATCGTTGGTGCGAAAATGCTGCACCTGACCAAAGAGCAGGCTGAAGGCTTTTACGCGGAGCACAAAGGTCGTCCGTTCTTTGATGGTCTGGTTGAGTTCATGACTTCTGGCCCGGTTGTGGTATCTGTTCTGGAAGGCGAAAACGCTATCCAGCGTCACCGCGATCTGATGGGTGCAACTAACCCGGACAACGCGCTGGCCGGTACGCTGCGTGCTGACTACGCAGACAGCTTCACCGAAAACGCCACCCACGGTTCTGACTCTGCAGAATCTGCGGCACGCGAAATCGCTTACTTCTTCGCAGAAAACGAAGTCTGCCCACGTACCCGCTAAGTGCGCGGTAGCGGATGCGGACAGGCGTCTTTACACCTTGTAACCGGTGGCTAAGACGTTCCCCTGGCATCACGCAGCAGATGTAGTACAATTATGCGCCCTTGTTGAGCCTGGCTCAGCGAGGGCGCTGTTTTTTTTCCTATTCTTAACCAGAGCCGTAACGTGTAACAACGAGGCCAGAGAACATTATGTCCGAACAGATTGTGACGCCGTCGTCCGCTTCCCCCGTGGTTGTTTCCCCGAAAAACGAAAAAATTAACCTGCTGGATCTTAACCGTCAGCAGATGCGCGAATTCTTTGTTGAGATGGGCGAAAAACCGTTCCGTGCCGATCAGGTCATGAAGTGGATGTACCACTACTGCTGCGATGATTTCGAGCAGATGACAGACATCAATAAAGTGCTGCGTGGCAAGCTGATGCAGCGCGCTGAAATTCGTGCGCCGGAAGTGGCGGAAGAGATGCGCTCCAGCGATGGCACCATTAAGTGGGCGATTCGCGTCGGCGATCAGCTGGTAGAAACCGTGTATATCCCGGAAGCCGACCGCGCCACGCTGTGCGTCTCCTCGCAGGTAGGCTGTGCGCTGGAGTGTAAATTCTGTTCGACCGCGCAGCAGGGCTTTAACCGTAACCTGCGCGTGTCTGAAATCATCGGTCAGGTATGGCGCGCGGCAAAAATTATCGGTGCCGCTAAAGTGACCGGCCAGCGTCCGATCACCAACGTGGTCATGATGGGCATGGGCGAGCCGCTGCTTAACCTCACCAACGTGGTGCCGGCGATGGAGATCATGCTGGATGACTTCGGTTTCGGCCTCTCCAAACGTCGCGTGACGCTGTCGACCTCGGGCGTAGTGCCGGCGCTGGACAAGCTCGGCGATATGATCGACGTGGCGCTGGCGATTTCGCTGCACGCGCCGAACGACACCATCCGCGATGACATCGTGCCAATCAACAAAAAGTACAACATCGAAGCCTTCCTGGCGGCGGTGAAGCGCTACATTGGCAAATCCAACGCCAATCAGGGCCGCGTGACGATTGAGTACGTGATGCTGGATCACGTCAACGACAGCACCGAACACGCGCATGAGCTGGCGGCGCTGCTGAAAGAGACGCCGTGCAAGATCAACCTGATTCCGTGGAACCCCTTCCCGGGCGCGCCGTATGGCCGCAGCTCAAACAGCCGCATCGACCGTTTCTCCAAAGTGCTGATGGAGTACGGTTTCACCACCATCGTGCGTAAAACGCGCGGCGACGACATTGATGCCGCCTGTGGTCAGCTGGCCGGCGATGTTATCGACCGCACCAAGCGTACGCTGCGTAAAAAAATGGCCGGTGAAGCCATCTCTGTGAAGGCGCTCTGAAAGATCGCGCCCGCTGCTACGCATCGGGCGTCAGGCATGGCAGTCTCTGCGCTGAACTGACAGGGAGAGACTGAGATGCGTAAAGGATTACCCGCCGCGCTGCTGGCCGGCTTTGTTGTAACCGGGTGTGTCGAAGCACCGGCGCGGCACGGCGCGGCTGATATCCGGCTGCAGCTGGGATTGCACTATCTGGCGGTGAAGGATTATGCCGCGGCGCAGCGCAATTTGCTGCGCGCGCAGCAGGCCGCGCCGCGCGATTACCGGGTGCCGCTGGCGCTTGCGCGCGTCGCGCAGGCACAGCAGAATAACGCCCGGACGCGCCATTACTACCAGCGCGCGCAGCAGTTAGCGCCGCTGAATGGTTATGTGGCTAACAATTACGGTGCGTTTCTCTGCGGTTTGAGGCAGTATGACGAAGCGCATCAACAGTTTAAGCTGGCAACTGAAGCGCAGCACAGCGACGCCGCTCAGGATGCCCTGCTGTTTTCGGGCTATTGTTACCTGCAGGCGGGAGAGGATCGCGCCGCGCGCCAGCAGTTCGATCTCGCGCTGGATGCCGCACCGGAGCAGGGCAGTATGCTGCTGACGGAAGTGGAACGACGGCTTGAACAGCAGCAGTGGGCTTCAGTGCCGCTGCTTTTAGAAGTTTACCATCAGCATTTGCCGGCAACGGCAGAGAGTCTGGGGTTACAGATACGTTTCGCCGCGCAACAGGGAAACGCTGCTGACGTTACACGTTATGGCGACCGGTTGGCGCGAAGTTTTCCACAATCGATACAGTACCAGCGTTATTTAGCTAATGAATACTGAAGCCACTCAAGAGAATTCTGCAGTACATTCCACAGGTGAACGCCTGCGTCTGGCCCGTGAGCAGATGGGGCTGACCCAGCAAAACGTCGCTGAGCGCCTGTGCCTGAAACTTTCTACCGTGCGTGATATTGAAGAGGATAAATCCCCGGCGGATTTGGCCTCGACCTTCCTGCGCGGCTACATTCGCTCTTATGCGCGTCTGGTGCATGTACCTGAAGATGACCTGCTGCCGATGATGGCGAAGCAGGCTCCGGTGCGTGCGGCGAAAATTGAGCCGATGCAGAGCTTCTCACTGGGTAAGCGTCGTAAAAAGCGTGACGGCTGGTTGATGATCTTCACCTGGCTGGTGATTTTCGTGGTGGTCGGCCTGACCGGCGCCTGGTGGTGGCAGAACCATAAAGCCTCGCAGGCGGATCTGGTGTCGATGGCTGACCAGAACGGCAGCAACAGCGACAACAGCCAGTCGATTCCGCTGGGTGACAACAGCACGGACAGCACTACCGACAGCGACACTAACGCGGCCGGTACGCCGATTGACACCGGTGCCGGTGCGGTCAGCACGCCAGACAACGCTGGCAGTACCAGCAGTGCGCCAGCAGCGACCAGCAGCAACACGGCAACCAGCAGCGACAACGCAGTGGTGTCGCCGAGCCAGGCGCCAATTGATAACGCACCGCCAGCGGCCACCTCACCGGCGCCGGCCAACAGCGTGCCGGCAGGCTCAATGCCAACCGGTACCGCTGCCGTCAGCCAGCCCGCGGGCGATCCTAACGCCGTGGTGATGAACTTCAAAGCTGACTGCTGGCTGGAAGTCACCGATGCGACCGGTAAGAAGCTGTTCAGCGGATTGCAACGTAGCGGCGGTAAACTCAGCCTGTCCGGCACCGCTCCGTATCGTCTGAAAATTGGCGCTCCGGGTGCGGTTGACGTGCAATATCAGAATCAGCCCGTTGATTTAAGTCGTTTTATCCGTAATAACCAGGTTGCCCGTCTGACGCTGGGTGCGCAATAACGCGCAGCGCGCTTTCCGGGTAATTGTGGAGAGAGAATATGCATAACGAAGCACCCATTATCCGTCGCAAATCTACACGTATTTACGTCGGCAAGGTGCCGGTTGGCGATGGCGCGCCTATCGCCGTTCAGTCAATGACCAACACCCGTACCACGGACGTCGAAGCCACGGTGAATCAGATCCGTCAGCTGGAGCGCGTCGGCGTGGATATTGTGCGTGTGTCCGTGCCCACTATGGATGCGGCGGAAGCCTTCAAACTGATTAAGCAGCAGGTCAACGTGCCGCTGGTAGCGGACATTCACTTTGACTACCGCATCGCTCTGAAAGTGGCCGAGTACGGCGTCGATTGCCTGCGCATTAACCCGGGCAACATCGGTAACAACGAGCGTATTCGCCAGGTAGTGGATTGCGCCCGTGACCACAATATTCCGATCCGTATCGGCGTTAACGCCGGTTCGCTGGAAAAAGATCTGCAGGAAAAATACGGTGAGCCAACGCCGCAGGCGCTGCTCGAATCTGCGATGCGTCATGTTGATCACCTCGATCGCCTCAACTTTGACCAGTTCAAAGTGAGCGTCAAAGCCTCCGATGTGTTCCTGGCGGTGGAATCTTACCGTCTGCTGGCAAAAGCCATCGATCAGCCGTTGCACCTTGGCATCACCGAAGCTGGTGGCGCGCGTGCGGGAGCGGTGAAATCAGCGATCGGCCTTGGTCTGCTGCTGGCGGAAGGGATTGGCGATACGCTGCGCATTTCGCTGGCCGCTGACCCGGTTGAAGAGGTTAAAGTCGGCTACGACATCCTGAAATCACTGCGCATCCGCTCACGCGGCATCAACTTCATCGCCTGCCCGACCTGTTCGCGCCAGGAGTTTGACGTCATTGGCACGGTGAACGCGCTGGAAGAGCGGCTGGAAGACATCATCACGCCGATGGACGTCTCGATCATTGGCTGCGTGGTGAACGGTCCCGGCGAAGCCACGGTCTCGACGCTCGGCGTCACCGGCGGCAACAAGAAAAGCGGTTTCTACGAAGATGGCGTGCGCCAGCGCGATCGCCTCGACAACAACGACATGATCGATCAGCTGGAAGCGCGCATCCGTGCGAAAGCCACCATGCTGGACGAGAGCCGCCGCATTAACGTGCAGCAGCTGGAAAAATAAAGGACGGTGTGCGCCCGGCGCACGCCAGTTGTGATTGAACCTGTGCGGTTTCATCCTCATAAGGTATGATGCCGGACAGGTTTTTTTGTATTAAGAGATTCTAACGTGGCGAAGAATATTCAAGCGATTCGCGGGATGAACGATTACCTGCCGGCAGATACCGCCATCTGGCAGCGTATTGAGGGCACCCTGAAGCAGGTGCTGGCCAGCTACGGCTACAGTGAAATCCGTCTGCCAATCGTCGAGCAAACCCCACTATTCAGCCGCGCGATCGGTGAAGTCACCGACGTGGTTGAAAAAGAGATGTACACCTTTGAAGACCGCAACGGCGAAAGCCTGACGCTGCGTCCGGAAGGCACCGCAGGCTGCGTGCGCGCCGGTATCGAACATGGTCTGCTGTACAATCAGGAGCAGCGCCTGTGGTACATCGGTCCGATGTTCCGCTACGAGCGTCCGCAGAAGGGGCGCTATCGCCAGTTCCACCAGATGGGTGTCGAAGTGTTTGGCCTGCAGGGGCCGGACGTGGACGCCGAGCTGATCATGCTGACCCATCGCTGGTGGAAAGCGCTGGGTATTGCTGACCACGTTGAGCTGGAACTGAACTCCATCGGTTCACTGGATGCGCGCGCCAACTACCGCAGCGCGCTGGTGGCCTTCCTCGAACAGCATAAAGAGGTGCTGGACGAAGATTGCAAACGCCGCATGTATACCAATCCGCTGCGCGTGCTGGACAGCAAAAATCCGGATATTCAGACGCTGCTGAACGACGCGCCGACGCTGGGTGAATTCCTCGACGAGGAGTCACGTGAACACTTCAGCGGCCTGTGCGCGCTGCTCGACGATGCCGGCATCAAATACCGCATCAATCAGCGCCTGGTGCGCGGCCTCGACTACTATAACCGCACCGTGTTCGAATGGGTGACCAGCAGCCTCGGCTCGCAGGGCACCGTGTGCGGCGGCGGTCGCTATGATGGTCTGGTGGAGCAACTGGGCGGCCGCGCAACGCCGGCGGTCGGTTTTGCCATGGGGCTCGAGCGTCTGGTGCTGCTGGTGCAGGCGGTGAATCCGGAATTTGAACCGACGCGCATTGTTGATGTCTATGTTATCGCTTCGGGGCAGGGCGTGCAGTCCGCCGCGATGCAACTGGCGGAAAAACTGCGTGATGCCGACCCGGCGCTGAAGCTAATGACCAACTTCGGCGGCGGTAACTTCAAAAAGCAGTTTGCCCGTGCAGACAAGTGGGGCGCACGCATTGCGCTGGTGCTGGGCGAAGACGAAGTGAAAGCGGGCCAGGTGGTGATTAAAGACCTGCGCACCGGCGATCAGCAGACGCTGGCGCAGAGCGACGCCGCCGCGACGCTGCACACGCTGCTGCAGTAAGCGCAGCACTGCAACAGGCATTTTAAGGAGAGGGATTGCGTGGAAGTTTACAGCAACGAAAACGAACAGGTTGATGCGCTGCGTCGCTTCTTTGCCAATAATGGCAAAGCACTGGCGGTCGGGGTCATCGTCGGTATTGCTGCACTGGGTGGCTGGCGTTTCTGGAGCAGCCATCAGGAAGGAGCGGACAAAGCCGCGTCGGCGCAGTATCAGCAGCTGACCAGCGCCATGCAGGCAGACAAGCCGCAGACACTGGAAGCGGTCGCCAGCTTCGCCAGCGAGAACAACAACACCTACGGTGCGCTGGCCGCGCTGGATCTGGCTAAACAGTACGTTGCCGCCAATCAGTTAGACAAAGCCATCACGCTGTTACAGAGCGGGCTGAAAGACACCAAAGATGCCAATCTGCAGGCGGTGATCAACCTGCGCCTGGCACGCATTCAACTGCAGCAAAATCAGGCCGATGCCGCCCTTACTACCCTGAACAATGTGAAGGGTGATGGCTGGACAGCCATTGTGGCGGACATTCGTGGCGAAGCACTGCTGAGCAAAGGCGATAAGCAGGGCGCCCGCGATGCCTGGAGCAAAGGTGCGGAATCGCAGGCTTCTCCTGCGCTGAAGCAGATGCTGCAGATGAAGATGAATAACTTAAGTTAAGCCAGTCAAGAGAGCGCACATGGAATTACGTAAATACCTGCTGCCAGGGCTGATGTCAGTCACTCTGCTCAGCGGTTGCTCGCTGTTCAGCGGCGAAGAAGATGTAGTGAAAATGGCCCCGCTGCCGAAGGTTGAAAACCAGTTCACGCCGGAAACCGCGTGGAGCACCTCGGTCGGTGACGGCGTGGGTGATTTCTACTCCAATCTGCATCCCGCCTGGCAGGACGGCACCGTGTATGCCGCCGACCGTTTCGGTATCGTGAAAGCGCTCGACGCCAGCAACGGCAAAGAGAAGTGGAAAGTGAACCTCTCTGAGAAGACCGGCTTCTTCTCGAAAAACATTTCGGCACTGCTGTCTGGCGGTATTACGGCCAATGGCGATCGCCTCTACATCGGTAGCGAGCGGGGGCAGGTATTTGCCCTGAACAGCAGCGACGGCAGCATTGCCTGGCAGACCAAAGTGGCTGGCGAAGCGCTGTCGCGTCCGGTGGTCAGCGATGGTCTGGTACTGATTCACACCAGCAACGGTATGCTGCAGGGGCTCGATCAGAGCAGCGGCGCGGTGAAATGGAGCGTGAATCTGGATATGCCAGCGCTGTCGCTGCGCGGTGAATCGGCGCCTGCGGTGGCGTTCGGTGGCGCGATTGTTGGCGGTGATAACGGCCGCGTCAGCGCGGTGATCATGAACCAGGGCCAGCTGATCTGGCAGCAGCGTATCTCCCAGCCGAGCGGTGCGACCGAGATCGATCGTCTTAACGATGTCGACACCACGCCGGTGATCGTCAATGGCGTGGTCTATGCGCTGGCCTACAACGGTAACCTGACGGCGCTGGATCTGCGTTCCGGTCAGATTCTGTGGAAGCGTGAAATCGGCGGCGTCAAAGATCTGATCGTCGATGCCGGTCGCATCTATCTGGTGGATCAGGATGACCGCGTGATTGCGCTCAACGCCGATGGCGGCGTGGCGATCTGGCGTCAGAGCGATCTGCTGCACCGTAACCTGACGTCTCCGGTGCTGTTCAACGGTTACCTGGTGGTTGCCGATAGCGAAGGCTATGTGCACTGGATCAACACCCTTGACGGCCGCTTCGTGGCGCAGCAGAAACTGGACAGCGATGGCTTCCAGACCGAGCCAGTCGTGGCCGGTGACAAGCTGCTGATCCAGGCGAAAGGCGGTGAGGTTTACGCCATCACCCGTTAAGGCGATGGCCCGACGGGCAGCGTTTCGCACGCATTGATACGGCTCCTGATTCGTCAGGGGCCGTTCTGTTTTTAGTCAGGCATGATATTCTTGGCGCCTGCGGCCTGAACCTGACGGCAAATGCCGTTATAATCACGCCATTCGGGCGATTTATTTTTAAAACTGAGGCAAGTGTTATGGTACCTGTGGTCGCGCTGGTTGGGCGTCCCAATGTGGGGAAATCCACGCTGTTTAACCGCTTAACGCGCACACGTGATGCGTTAGTGGCCGATTTCCCTGGACTGACTCGCGATCGCAAATATGGTCGCGCCGAAGTGGAAGGGCGCGAATTTATTGTTATCGATACCGGCGGTATTGATGGCACCGAGGAAGGCGTGGAAAACCGCATGGCGGAGCAGTCGCTGCTGGCGATTGAAGAGGCCGATGTGGTGCTGTTTTTAGTTGATGCGCGTGCTGGCGTCATGCCGGCGGATCAGCAGATCGCCAATCATCTGCGTTCGCGCGATAAAGCGACGTTCCTCGTTGCCAACAAAACTGATGGTCTCGATCCGGATGCTGCGGTGCTGGACTTCTACGCGCTTGGCCTGGGTGAGATTCACCCGATTGCCGCGTCGCACGGTCGTGGCGTCACCAGCCTGCTGGAAACCGCGCTGCTGCCGTGGATGGATGATATCGCGCCGCGGGAAGTCAGCGAAGAGGACGAAAACGAAGCTTACTGGGCCGCGTTAGCCGCCGAAGAGAACGGTGAAGCGCTGGAGGAAGAAGAGGAAGAAGCCTTCGATCCGACCGGTCTGCCGATCAAACTGGCGATTGTCGGGCGTCCCAACGTAGGTAAGTCAACGCTCACCAACCGTATCCTCGGTGAAGATCGTGTGGTGGTGTACGACATGCCGGGCACCACACGCGACAGCATCTACATTCCAATGGAGCGTGATGACCGCGAGTACATTCTGATTGATACCGCGGGCGTGCGTAAGCGCGGCAAAATCACTGATACGGTGGAAAAATTCTCCGTCATCAAAACGCTGCAGGCGATTGAAGATGCCAACGTGGTGATGCTGGTGATTGACGCGCGCGCGGGCATTTCCGATCAGGACCTGTCGCTGCTCGGCTTTATCCTGAATAGTGGGCGCTCACTGGTGATTGTGGTCAACAAGTGGGATGGCCTGTCGCAGGAGATTAAAGATGAAGTGAAAGAGACGCTGGACTTCCGTCTCGGCTTTATCGACTTCGCGCGCGTGCACTTTATCTCGGCACTGCATGGCAGCGGCGTGGGCAACCTGTTTGAATCCGTGACCGAAGCGTACGACTGCTCGACCAAACGCGTAAATACCTCCATGCTGACGCGTATCATGAACATGGCTGCTGACGACCATCAGCCGCCGCTGGTGCGCGGCCGCCGCGTGAAACTCAAATATGCGCATGCCGGTGGTTATAACCCGCCGATTGTGGTGATTCACGGTAATCAGGTGAAGGATCTGCCGGATTCCTACAAGCGTTACCTGATGAACTACTTCCGCCGCTCGCTGAACGTGATGGGAACGCCGATTCGCATCCAGTTTAAAGAGGGTGATAACCCGTATGCGGGCAAACGCAACCTGCTGACGCCAACCCAGCAGCGTAAGCGTAAGCGTCTGATATCGCATCTGAAGAAAAACAAACGCTAAACATGATGAGGGCCCGGATGGGCCCTCTTTTTTTGACGTAACATCCGGTTTTACCACGATCCTCAGCCACGATTCCGGAGTCATCATGCTCACCCCGTGCCCTCACTGTCAGCAACTGCTCACTTACAGCGAACAGCGCTTCGACTGCCCGCACTGCCAGCGTCATTTCACCGCGCTGGCCTGCTGTCCCGACTGCCAGCAGCCGCTGCAGGTACTAAAAGCGTGCGGTGCCATAGATTATTTCTGTACCCACGGTCACGGCCTGATCTCCAGCAGACGCGTGCATTATCGCCCGGAAGACGTCATGGAATGAGGGTTTGCGATAGCGCGAAGTGGCGCTGGCTGCTCGCTTCGCGCTGCGTTTGTAGCAAAAATGCTATTGACCAGTAACTACCGCGTTATGGATGTTCACTTTTAATTGTACCGGATGGTACAATCCTGCCCGCCTTGTCGCGAATGCCAGCGGATGTTGATCCTGCGGCCTCGCTCACAAGCGCTGCATAACGGGCGTAGCTCCCGTACCAACAGATATAAAATAAAGCGTAACGGATAACTTCCTGTCCCTGCTCAGTCAGGAGGACATTGACCGGCTGCTCCCGCATTCCGGCCGCCACGCGTTATTTTTTCAGGAGAGTTTGTGTTATGGCAGAAAATTCCGCTCGTCCCGGTAAAGGGTTGAGTCTCTGGTCCGTGTTATTCGGGCTGGTCCTGCTGGCGATCGGCCTGTTCTTCGCGATCGGTGGCGGTAAACTGGTGGCCCTGGGCGGCAGCTGGTACTTCCTTATTGCCGGTATCGTCATGTTACTGTCGGCGATTCAGTTCTTTCGCCGTAAATCCTCGGCGGTTACGCTGTTCATTCTGGTCTTCGCCGGTACGCTGATTTGGGCGCTGTACGATGCTGGCTGGCAGTTCTGGCCGCTGGTGTCGCGCCTGATGGTGCCGGCCGGCCTGATGGTGCTGGCGTTTATTACCTGGCCGGCGCTGCGTAAGCGTGAAGGCAAGGCCTCGCTGGCGAAGCTTTCGTATGCGCTGTCAGCGGTGATTGCCGTTGGTATGGTGGTCACCTTTGTCCAGATGTTCCAGCCGCATCCGACCGTGGCCTTCACCGGCAAGCAACTGCCGCTGATCCCGGTAGATAAAAGCAAACCGCAGCAGGACTGGAGCAGCTACGGCCGTACGCCGCAGGGTGACCGTTTTGCCGCTATCGACCAGATTACCCGCGACAACGTGAAAGACTTGCAGGTTGCCTGGACGTTCCATACCGGCGACACGCCGATCAGCCCGACCGGTAACGGTGCAGAAGATCAGGAAACGCCACTGCAGGTGGGTAATACCCTGTATTTGTGTACGCCGCACAACAACGTGATTGCGGTGGAAGCCGACAGCGGTAAGCAGATCTGGAAGCGAGAAATCAATGCGCAGGCGCAGGTGTGGAACCGCTGCCGTGGTCTGGCGTACTTTGATGCCACCAAACCGGTACAGCAGCCAACGCAGCCGGGCTCCACGCCGGTGCCAGCGGTAACGCTGGCGGCGGGCGATAGCTGCCAGCGTCGCATCCTGATGAACACCATCGATGCACGTCTGATTGCCATCAACGCCGATAACGGTGAACTGTGTGAAAACTTCGGCAACCACGGCGTGGTCGATCTGAAGCAAGGTCTTGGCAGCGCGCCGGACCCGCAATATCAGCTGACCTCGCCGCCGCAGGTGGCGGGCACCACGGTCGTGGTGGGCGGTCGCGTTGCGGATAACGTACAGACAGACATGCCTGGCGGCGTTCTGCGTGGCTTCGACGTCATCACCGGCCAGATGCGCTGGGCGTTTGACCCGGGCAATGAAGATCCGAATGCCGTGCTGATGCCGGGTCAGGATTACACCCGCAGCACGCCAAACTCATGGGCGCCAATCTCTTACGATCCGGCGATGAACACCGTGTTCCTGCCGATGGGCAGCTCGTCGGTGGACCTGTGGGGTGCCAACCGTACCGCGCTGGATCACAAATATGGCGCGTCGGTGCTGGCGCTGGATGCGACCACCGGTAAAGAGAAGTGGGTGTATCAGACGGTCCACAATGACCTGTGGGACTTCGACCTGCCAATGCAGCCGAGCCTGGTGGACTTCCCGATGAAGGACGGCACCACCAAACCTGCGGTGGTGATCGGCGGGAAAACCGGCATGATCTGGGTGCTGGATCGCCTGACCGGCAAGCCTTTAACCAAAGTTGAAGAGCTGCCGATGCCGCAGGGCCATATCCCGAACGAGCAGTACACCAAAACTCAGCCGCACTCGGTAGAAATGCCAAACATTGGCAATCAGAAACTGACCGAGTCAGACATGTGGGGTGCGACGCCGTTTGACCAGCTGGCTTGCCGTATTGCCTTTAAAGGCATGCGTTATGACGGCCTGTTCACCGTGCCGGACACTGATGTTTCGCTCAGCTTCCCGGGCTCGCTCGGTGGCATGAACTGGGGCAGCATCTCGTTCGATCCGAACAACCAGTACATGTTCGTTAACGATATGCGTCTCGGCCTGTGGGTGCAGATGATTCCGCAGGACACCACCAAATCGGCTGCCAGCAACGGCGGTGAAGCCATCAACACCGGCATGGGTGCGGTACCGCTGAAAGGCACGCCGTACGCAGTAAACAAAAACCGCTTCATGTCGCCGCTGGGCATTCCATGCCAGGCACCGCCGTTCGGTACGCTGTCGGCCATCGACATGAAGACCCGTCAGATTGTGTGGCAGGTGCCGGTGGGTACGGTGCAGGATACCGGTCCGTTTGGTATCAAAATGCATGCGCAGATGCCGGTCGGTATGCCGACGTTGGGCGGTACGCTGGCAACGCAGGGCGGTCTGGTATTTATTGCCGGCACCCAGGATTACTACCTGCGCGCCTTCGACAGCTCAACCGGTAAAGAAGTGTGGAAAGCACGTCTGCCGGTGGGCAGCCAGGGCGGACCAATCAGCTATGTTTCGCCGAAAACCGGCAAACAGTACATCCTGATCTCTGCAGGCGGTGCGCGTCAGTCGCCGGATCGCGGTGATTACGTGATTGCTTACGCGCTGCCCGACAGCAAGTAAGCCGCAGTAAAAGAAAGGCCGACATCATGATGTCGGCCTTTTTTATTAACCTTCCGTGGCGTACTCCTTCCTGTAAGGATCCTTACTTACTTCTGCTTGGAGGGGCGACGGCTTTTTTGACCTCCTTTTCTTCCAGCTTCCCTGGCTCTCTCAGGATCGTTCCTGAAATTGCCCCCACTGACTTTGCCGCCCGCGCTACCGGCTTCCCTGGCGCGCTCCGGGTCCTCTGCAAAGTTCCCGGCACCGCCTCGTTGCTTGGTTTGTGTCATAGCAGAGACCTCATCTAAGGGTATTTTCTTTGATGTGGACTAGCTAGCCACGTTATCCAGTATAGTCAGTTAGTTACGGCGATGCTGTGGGAACTGTCTAAGTTATTCTTCGCCATCGCGCCACAGCGCCTGCAGTTCAGGAGGCGCAACGTTTTCCGGAATCAGGATCACAATCGTTCCGGCTTCGCGGTGAGTTGCGTAGCTAATCTGGATGCGGAAATAGCGCTGGTCGCCGCGCCCGATGCTGGCGGCCTGTTCCTCCGGTTCGCCGAGCGGCAGCGCCTGCTCCAGCACGTTGCACACGCGCTGCTTTTGCGGTTCCGGCAGCTGCGCCAGCGCAAATCGCCGCTCGCTGCGCAGGCCGGGGATAAATGCAATGCCGCCTTCACGCGCCAGCTCAATGATGGCGTCATCGGTCAGCTGAATATTCACCTTACACCTACCTCGTGCCACGCGGACTGGATCGCCTGTGCCACCGTATTATCAAAACGTTTTGCGGCATGCTGTACGGTAAAGCGCGCAAAGGTGCTGAAGTCGGCATCCTGCGGCAATTCCTTATCGCACAGCGTGTCGTACCATGCCTGACCGGCCCGTTCCCAGGCAAAGCCGCCCAGCGCGGTCGCCGCCAGATAGAAGGCGCGATTAGGAATGCCGGAGTTAAGATGCACGCCGCCGTTGTCTTCGCGCGTGTCGATATAGTGATCCATATCGGCAGGCTGCGGATCTTTGCCGAGCAGCGGATCGTCATAGGCGGTACCGGGCGCGGACATCGAGCGCAGGCCGCTGCCCTTAATACCCGCCGCCAGCAGCCCTTCGCCGATGATCCAGTCGGCCTGATCGGCGCTTTGCTTAAGGTGATACTGCTTCACCAGCGAGCCGAACACATCGGACATCGATTCGTTGAGCGCACCCGCCTGCTGGAAGTAAATCAGCCCGGCTTCGGTTTCGGTCACGCCGTGCGTCAGCTCGTGCGCGACCACATCAATGGCAATGGTAAAGCGATTGAAGATCTCACCGTCGCCGTCGCCAAATACCATCTGCTGGCCATTCCAGAAGGCGTTCTGGTATTCCCTGCCGTAATGCACGGTGCCATCCAGTTTCAGGCCTTTGTTGTCCAGCGAGTTGCGCTGGTAGATCTGCCAGTAAAAATCATAAGTGATGCCGAGATAGTTCCACGCTTCGTCGGCGGCGACGTCACCGTTACCGGGCTGGCCTTCCTCACGGATCAGGGTGCCAGGCAGATTTTGCGTATTACCCGCATCGTAGATAGCGCGCAAAACACTGCCGGGCTGCGCGGTGCTGGCTGCGCTGGTGGTGTGAGGATGTTCCGCCATCAGCTGTTGCACGTGGGTGAGGGTGCGCCGCGCGTAATCCTGCTGTGCGCCGGAACAGTTATCGATGATGTTTCGCAGAATATACGGAGGAATAACGCTGTAAGGCATGTCGGACTCCCTGACTGATGGGTATGTCAGAAAGTATAGACCCGCTTATCAATCGCGCGCCGCTGCGTCTGCAGCCCGCGCGATTTACGGGGGGTTATCAACCATTTATGCGGCTGAAAAGATTATCACGCCTTACGGCTGCGCGTCTTCTGTGGTTGTAACGCCGTCACCTGACTCTCCACCCAGCCATCATCCAGCCGGGTACGCAGCAGATCGCCGGTATGCAGCTGACGGGTCTTTTTCACCACCTGGCCCTGAGCATCGGTGGTGACGCTAAAGCCGCGCGCCAGCGTCGCCAGCGGACTTACGCCTTCCAGCTGTGCTGCCAGCGTACCAAAACGCTGCCGGCTGTGATTGAGCTGTTTTTCCATGCCCTGCTGCAGCCGGTAGTGCCACTGCTGTAACTGTTGCTGAGCGCGCAGAATACGTCCCTGCGGCTGCTGGGATTGCAGGCGCTGCAGCAGGCGATCCTGCTGGCGATGCGCCAGGCGCAGCCGCTGGTCGGCCGCTTCCTGCAGACGACGCTGCAGCTGAATCAGCGTGGTTTGCTGCCGTGCCAGGCGCAGCTGCGGATGCTGCTGTTGCA
The DNA here is from genome assembly GCF_002207995.1 of Pantoea sp. VS1. Taxonomy (NCBI): domain Bacteria; kingdom Pseudomonadati; phylum Pseudomonadota; class Gammaproteobacteria; order Enterobacterales; family Erwiniaceae; genus Pantoea; species Pantoea sp. VS1. The sequence goes on along the minus strand of NZ_NHZE01000095.1, from coordinate 6,069 downwards.
GACGATGCTGCAGCCGGGTGAAGCGGCGCTGCTGCTGCGCCACGTAATAATCCATCGCCATCTCCATGCGCTGCTGCTGAGACTGCAAACGGCGCAGCAGCTCGATCTGGTTGCGGCTCACCAGTTCGGCAGCGGCAGAAGGCGTCGGCGCGCGCAGATCGGCAACAAAGTCGGCGATGGTGACATCGGTTTCATGCCCAACGGCGCTGACGATCGGCAGGCGGCTGGCAAAGATGGCCCGCGCCACGCGCTCGTCGTTAAAACTCCACAGATCTTCCAGTGAACCGCCGCCGCGCCCGACGATCAGCACGTCGCACTCGTCACGCTGGTTGGCCAGCTCGATGGCGCGCACGATGGCGGCGGGCGCATCAACGCCTTGCACTGCGGTTGGATAGATCACCACCGGCAGCGAGGGATCACGGCGATGCAGCACGCGCAGCACGTCGTGTAATGCCGCGCCGGTGGCGGAGGTGATCACGCCCACCTGGCGCGCCGGCTCCGGCAGCGGTTGTTTAAACTGCTGGTCGAACAGCCCCTCCGCCGCCAGCCGGGCTTTCAGCTGCTCAAACTGTTGCTGCAGCAGCCCTTCACCGGCCGGATGCATGCTTTCGATAATCAGCTGATAGTCGCCGCGCGGCTCATACAGCGTGATGCTGGCGCGCACCAGCACCTGCTGACCGTGCTGCGGGCGAAAGCTGACGCGTCGATTGCTGTTGCGGAACATGGCACAGCGCACCTGCGCGCCATCGTCCTTCAGAGTGAAGTACCAGTGACCGGAAGCGGGCTGAGTGAAATTGGAAATTTCAGCGCTGAGCCACACCAGGCCCATCTCATTTTCCAGCAGTTGGCGCACCGTGGTGTTCAGGCGGCTGACAGTAAAAATATTGGCGGTTGGCGGTAGCGACATGTGATGAGGATCAAATTTCAAATCAGAGGGTTAATTAACCGATACTACATGCCTGCCCCGGAGGATCAAGACTTTTTCCGAAAAAACACTGGAGGCAACCGATTTCGGCCTGTATAATGCCGCGGCAATATTTTATCTGTTTTAAACGCCCCAGGTGGAGATATTGCAATGTTAAGAATCGCGAAAGAAGCCCTCACATTTGACGACGTCCTGCTCGTTCCCGCTCACTCCACTGTTTTACCCAACACGGCCGATCTCAGCACCCAGCTGACCAAAAACATCCGTCTCAACATTCCTATGCTGTCTGCAGCGATGGACACCGTGACCGAAGCCGGTCTGGCGATTGCGCTGGCGCAGGAAGGCGGTCTGGGCTTTATCCACAAAAACATGTCGATTGAGCGCCAGGCGGATGAAGTTCGCAAGGTGAAAAAACACGAAAGCGGCGTCGTAACGGAGCCACAGACCGTGCTGCCAACCACCACGCTGGCCGAGGTGAAAGAGCTGACCGAACGTAACGGCTTCGCCGGTTATCCGGTGGTCAACGCCGACAACGAGCTGGTGGGCATCATTACCGGTCGTGACGTGCGCTTCGTGACCGATATGACGCTGCCGGTGACCGCGGTCATGACGCCGAAAGAGCGCCTGGTGACGGTGAAAGAGGGTGAAGCGCGTGAAGTCGTGCTGCAGAAAATGCACGAAAAACGCGTCGAGAAAGCGCTGGTTGTTGACGACAGCTTTCACCTGCTGGGCATGATTACCGTTAAAGATTTCCAGAAAGCCGAGCGTAAACCTAACGCCTGTAAAGATGCGCAGGGTCGTCTGCGCGTCGGTGCCGCAGTGGGTGCCGGTGCCGGCAACGAAGAGCGCGTTGATGCGCTGGTCGCTGCGGGCGTTGACGTGCTGCTGATCGACTCCTCGCACGGCCACTCCGAAGGCGTGCTGCAGCGTATCCGTGAAACCCGCGCAAAATATCCGGACCTCGAAATCATCGGCGGCAACGTGGCGACCGGTGCAGGCGCACTGGCGCTGGCTAACGCGGGCGTGAGCGCGGTGAAAGTGGGCATTGGCCCGGGCTCCATCTGTACTACCCGTATCGTTACCGGCGTTGGCGTACCGCAGATCACGGCAGTATCCGACGCGGTTGAAGCGCTGGAAGGCACCGGTATTCCGGTCATCGCTGACGGCGGTATCCGTTTCTCTGGCGACATCGCCAAAGCCATCGCCGCGGGGGCGTCGGCGGTAATGGTTGGCTCCATGCTGGCCGGTACCGAAGAATCGCCGGGCGAAATCGAGCTCTACCAGGGCCGTGCGTTCAAATCCTACCGCGGGATGGGTTCACTGGGCGCGATGTCCAAAGGCTCGTCTGACCGCTACTTCCAGAGCGATAACGCCGCCGACAAACTGGTGCCGGAAGGTATCGAAGGGCGCGTTGCCTATAAAGGCCGCCTGAAAGAGATCGTGCACCAGCAGATGGGCGGCCTGCGCTCCTGCATGGGCCTGACCGGTTGCCCGACCATCGACGATCTGCGCACCAAAGCCGAGTTCGTGCGCATCAGCGGCGCCGGGATCAACGAAAGCCACGTGCACGATGTGACCATCACCAAAGAGTCACCGAACTACCGCATGGGTTCATAATCCCGTAAGATTTCCCGCCCGGCTCCAGCCGGGCGCTTTTATTATTAAGTCCATCCCAATGGAAACGCCTCAATGACGACTGAAAATATTCATAAACATCGTATTTTGATCCTCGATTTTGGTTCTCAGTATACGCAGCTGGTCGCGCGCCGCGTGCGTGAGCTGGGCGTCTACTGCGAACTCTGGGCGTGGGATGTCACCGAAGAGCAAATCCGCCAGTTCAACCCGAACGGCATCATCCTCTCCGGTGGCCCGGAAAGCACCACCGAGCACAACAGCCCGCGCGCGCCGGAATATGTGTTCAACGCTGGTGTGCCGGTGCTGGGCGTGTGTTACGGCATGCAGACCATGGCGATGCAGCTGGGCGGTAAGGTTGAAGGCTCGAACGAGCGTGAATTTGGTTATGCGCAGGTTGAAGTGACAACCCCGAGCGCGCTGGTGCGTGATATCGAAGATGCCATCAGCGCGGCGGGTAAACCGCTACTCGACGTGTGGATGAGCCACGGTGACAAAGTCACGGCGATCCCGGCAGACTTCGTGACGGTTGCCAGCACCGAAAGCTGCCCGTTTGCCATCATGGCCAACGAAGAGAAGCGTTTCTACGGCGTGCAGTTCCACCCGGAAGTGACGCACACCCGTCAGGGCCTGCGCATGCTGGAGCGTTTTGTGCGCGACATCTGCGGCTGTGAAGCGCTGTGGACGCCAGCCAAAATCATCGAAGATGCGGTAGAGCGCATCCGTGAGCAGGTGGGTGAAGACCGTGTGATTCTCGGCCTGTCCGGCGGCGTGGACTCGTCCGTGACCGCGATGCTGCTGCACCGCGCGATTGGCGAGCGCCTGACCTGTGTGTTCGTTGATAACGGGCTGCTGCGTCTGAATGAAGCTGAGCAGGTGATGGACATGTTCGGCGACCATTTTGGTCTGAACATCGTGCACGTTGCGGCAGAAGGGCGCTTCCTCGACGCGCTGGCGGGCGAGAACGATCCGGAAGCCAAACGTAAGATCATCGGCCGCGTGTTCGTGGAAGTGTTCGACGAAGAAGCACTGAAGCTGACCGACGTGAAATGGCTGGCGCAGGGCACCATCTATCCGGACGTGATTGAGTCGGCGGCTTCAGCTACCGGTAAAGCGCACGTGATCAAATCGCACCACAACGTGGGCGGTCTGCCGAAAGAGATGAAGATGGGCCTGGTTGAGCCGCTGAAAGAGCTGTTCAAAGATGAAGTGCGTAAAATCGGTCTGGAACTCGGCCTGCCTTACGACATGCTGTACCGCCATCCATTCCCGGGCCCGGGTCTGGGCGTGCGCGTACTGGGTGAAGTGAAGAAAGAGTACTGCGACCTGCTGCGCCGTGCTGATGCCATCTTTATCGAAGAGCTGCGTAAAGCCGATCTGTACAACAAAGTCAGCCAGGCCTTTACCGTGTTCCTGCCGGTGCGCTCCGTCGGCGTAATGGGCGATGGCCGTAAATACGACTGGGTGGTTTCCCTGCGTGCTGTCGAAACCATCGACTTCATGACGGCCCACTGGGCGCACCTGCCTTACGACTTCCTCGGCCGCGTCTCCAACCGCATCATCAACGAAGTGAACGGCATTTCACGCGTGGTTTATGACATTTCAGGTAAACCGCCTGCGACGATTGAGTGGGAATGATTTAGCTTCTGGCAACAGCCTGCACGTAAAAGCAGTAAAGCACCTCTAAGCCCGCGTAACTGCGGGCTTTTTTGTTTTTTGTCTGGCACTTTCTGGCAGCTGTTAACAACGGGAAGCACGGTTTTTTTCAATGGAATTTTTGATGGTACTCTCTGGTTTTGAATTCAGGTTTGAAAAAGTACCATGTGACAAATTTCGGTTGAGTTATGGTATTTGTTTTTTATAACTCGATTAAAACAGATAGTTAAATAAATTTTCTGAATTTTTTACAACATGGTATTTTTTGATAAAGGAAAACAATAAACCATGTTGACTGACACCAGGCTGCGTCACCTTAAGCCGAAGGAGAAACTCTATAAAGTTAATGACCGTGATGGTCTGTATGTTGCGGTCACTCCGGCTGGAACGATCTCATTTCGTTATAACTATTCAATAAACGGAAGACAGGAGACCGTTACTTTTGGCCGCTATGGTGTGGGAGGGATCACGCTTGTAGAAGCGCGTGAACGGCTCAATGAAGCTAAAAAAATGGTTGCCGGTGGAAGATCGCCAGCGAGGGAAAAAGCTAGAGATAAAGCGCGTATCAAAGATGCTGAGACTTTTGGTGCATGGGCTGAGAAATGGTTACGCGGCTATCAAATGGCTGAATCGACGCGTGATATGCGGCGTTCGGTTTATCAAAGGGAGTTGAAGTCAAAATTTGCGCAGCAGAAATTGACCGAGATTACACATGAAGATTTACGCGCATTAACTGATAACATTGTCGAGAGAGGGGCACCGGCGACAGCTGTGCACGCCAGAGAGATTGTATTGCAAGTCTATCGCTGGGCTATTGAGCGCGGTCAGAAGGTTGAGAATCCCGCTGATCTGGTACGGCCTGCAAGCATAGCGAAATTTGAGCCTCGTGACAGGGCATTGACGCCAATTGAAATTGGTTTGATGTATCGGTACATGGAACGGGTAGGAACGACGCCATCAATCAGAGCAGCGGTTAAACTTTGGCTGTTAACGATGGTACGTAAAAGTGAGCTTACTAACGCAACCTGGAATGAGATTAATTTTAGTGAGGCATTATGGACGATACCAAAGGAGAGGATGAAACGACGTAATCCACATTTGGTTTTTCTTTCCAGACAGGCAATGGATATTATGATTGCTCTCAAAACCCTTGCCGGTGCCTCTGATTTTATCCTTCCTTCGCGGTACGATTCCGATGCGCCAATGAGTAGCGCTACTTTAAACCGGGTTTTGACACTGACGTATCGCCAGGCACAGAAAGAAGGTCAGTCATTGCCAAAGTTCGGTCCTCATGACTTACGGCGTACAGCCAGCACCCTACTACATGAGGCTGGGTACAATACTGACTGGATTGAGAAGTGCCTTGCCCATGAACAAAAGGGGGTACGAGCTGTTTATAACAAGGCCGAGTACCGCGAGCAGAGATCAGAGATGCTGCAAGATTGGGCAAATATGATTGATGAATGGGCGAGAAAGTAGTTAATAATCATATTATTAGCTAGATACCATCCTCGCTCTGCATCAAAAGAAATTTTAGCTGCTAAAATTTATGGATTATTTCATATTCATTGATATGACGATTATGTCGTCATAAAGTGTATGAATTAAGAAAGATATGAATGTTATATATATGAAAATCCAAGCTAAGTTAGCTCGCTTTCTAAAGCATGTTTCTTCACGATTATTTTAGAAAATAATTATAATGTGAGGCGATAACCTGCCCCACTTTATTTTGACAAAGCTAAAGCTTATCAAAGATGGAGCCAGAGGATGGCGTGAATATCTTATGATAAAGTCTCGTTGCGTAATCATCTGTAGTGCCTGCAAGATAATCACAAATAACTCTTAAGTTACAC
>NZ_NHZE01000094.1:0-267 GCF_002207995.1 Pantoea sp. VS1 | reverse complement strand
CGCCTCTGGCGTTGTAAGGTTAAGCCTCACGGGTCATTAGTACCGGTTAGCTCAACGCATCGCTGCGCTTACACACCCGGCCTATCAACGTCGTCGTCTTCAACGTCCCTTCAGGACCCTTAAAGGGTCAGGGAGAACTCATCTCGGGGCAAGTTTCGTGCTTAGATGCTTTCAGCACTTATCTCTTCCGCACTTAGCTACCGGGCAGTGCCATTGGCATGACAACCCGAACACCAGCGGTGCGTTCACTCCGGTCCTCTCGTACTA
>NZ_NHZE01000093.1:0-294 GCF_002207995.1 Pantoea sp. VS1 | reverse complement strand
TGCCTCACAGCACACCTTCAGCGGCTTACAGAACGCTCCCCTACCCAACAACATTTACATGTCGCTGCCGCAGCTTCGGTGCATGGTTTAGCCCCGTTACATCTTCCGCGCAGGCCGACTCGACCAGTGAGCTATTACGCTTTCTTTAAATGATGGCTGCTTCTAAGCCAACATCCTGGCTGTCTGTGCCTTCCCACATCGTTTCCCACTTAACCATGACTTTGGGACCTTAGCTGGCGGTCTGGGTTGTTTCCCTCTTCACGACGGACGTTAGCACCCGCCGTGTGTCTCCCG
>NZ_NHZE01000092.1:0-304 GCF_002207995.1 Pantoea sp. VS1 | reverse complement strand
CCGGTACAACGTGGCGCCGGGGACTAAGGTTCTGTTGCTCAGTGAGCGTGACGGCGAGCTGAAGTTTGATCCTGTTTACTGGGGCTACGGTCCGGAGTGGTGGGATAAACCGCCGCTCATCAATGCCCGCAGCGAAACGGCTGCGACAGGGCGTATGTTTAAGCCCCTGTGGGAACACGGGCGTGCCATTGTGCCGGCATCGGGCTGGTTTGAGTGGAAAAAAAGCGGTGCCAGGAAACAGCCCTACTTCATTTATCACCGAAACAGAGAGCCGCTTTTTTTTGCGGCCATCGGGAAGCCGCCT
>NZ_NHZE01000091.1:0-2690 GCF_002207995.1 Pantoea sp. VS1 | reverse complement strand
ATTGTGCCCCTCTCAGCCCGGACCCGCGCCGGATCTGAAGCCCGGTTGCCCCCACTGACCAGCCCCCGCCGCCCGGCCCGGAGGGCCGGAACTGCAGTGGCTGATAAATGGATGCTGTAACTACAGAGTCTGAGCCGCTTTATGGCCAGAGGCCCGCGGTTTCTTTCTTTCGTCTCCGACCATCTGGCTGATAAGCTGCTGACAGGCCGCTGCCTAAACGGCGTCGGTCAGGGCGGGGTTGGGCTTTCGCCACCATCGGCCCTGTAACCGGCTGTGCCGGGCTAACGGCGCCAGCTGGCATCTGAGCCGTCCTGAACGGTTTCTGGCGCCTCCATGCCGCTCACGCGGCATTCACAGGACGGGCTGCGCACTGCTCGCCCGTCCGGCTACGTCTGAGAGGTAAGTGCGATGCAGATGACTCAACAGCAGCACGGGGAGCTGGAGAGGGTTTACATCATGATCGGCGCCGTGGTCATGGCCATGGCCGGCGACGGTCTCGAAACCACGCGGCTGCGGATTGCCGGCTTTATCCGCGGAGAACTGGCCAGAACGCAGGCATGGTCGCCGGAGATGGAAACGGCCATGCTGAGTGCGATCGAGACGCTGGAAATCTATCCTGACCATGAGGTTGTGGAGAGGCACCGCGATGGCGGCGACTGGGCTCTCTGAGGGCTGATGACGTCCTGAAATACCGAATATCAGGGGCAGTTTATTCTGTGGCGCTGTAACCGGCTCCGCCGGGCTCACTGCGCCCGATGGCATAAGCGCCGTCCTGAATTCTTTCTGACGCCTCCATGCCGCTCATGCGGCATTCAGGGGCCGGCTGCGCACTGCTTACCTGCTTCTGTCAAAATCCTCGTTATAAATGGTATCAAGCCACGCATAATTCAGCCGATATACTGAACAGATCCCGCATAGAAACAGGAATAAAATGAAACTATTAACCAGCTTAACTCTGGCTGCAGCTGTTCTTTTGACAGGCTGTGCAACAAAACCGCAATCTTCTGCTCCGCTCTATCTGAAAACGGAAATGCAGTCTCCTGTTTCCGGAAAAGCAGGATATACAGATCCGGTACTTAGCTACATTAAGGAGGATAAAATCCGTCACATCCGCCTCTATCCGTTGTTGCCTCTTCCGGGTAAACAATTCCACGATGCGCTGGAAAGAAAATTTAACGCGACCACTCTTTATATCGATCTTGTTAAAAATAATGAGGGTTACAAAGCAGAAATCTCCGGGGAAATCAACTATTACGATACCCAAAGATATGTGAACGGCAAACTGGTAGGCGACGTCATTGAATCAGTTCCGGTTCCTCCAGTGACTGTTCAGCTTAACTCTGAAAAGAGTGTAAATATTGAGCTACCAAGAGGTATTCGGTTTACTGCGCAAATCACTGATGATGTTTTTTCTGATTTTAAACAATGAGTAAAGGCACTTACATATGCCGCTGACGCGGCATAGAGGGCGGGCTGCACACTGCCCGTCAGTCCTCAAATGGGGGCTGATGCTCAACAAATCGTAAACTGCCGCGGAGGATTCCGGATACCAGGACCGCTCTCATTACGCCTGCTCCCGCCCTGATTTGCGGGACTGAAAATCTGCGGAGCCAGCCGGATAAAGTCAGTCCGTGCTGCTGAACCTCCTGCCGGCTCCGCCGGGTTTTCTCAGGCCTGATGATGTCATAAAATGCCGTATTTTAGGGCCATTTTTTCATGTGGTCCGGCATGAAGGACGCGGCTTATGAATAACGACAACGTGAACGTCAGTCACCTGGCGTGGTGCGGCCTGATTGCGCTGCATACCGCCCGCCGCGACGGGATCGTGACTTCACCCGCACAGGACAACCTGTTTCTGACCCGCTGGCTGGCCACCGCCGAAAAACAGCGTCGCTTTCCCCGGGCGCTGGCGAGTGACATCAGCTGGCTGCTGAAGGAGGGGCGGGAGAAGGGCCTGCGCGCCGACCTGCCCGGCAAGCTGGAATACCTGTGGCGCGCCGGAAACGGCCACCTGCAGGCGCAGAACGACCTGTTCCGGCTCCAGCACGCCCTGCACGCCGTTAAGCTCACCGGCTGGATTTATATGGTGCTGTCAGAAAACGAATGGAGCGGCCGCCGCCAGCTGCGGCTCAGCCCGTCCGTTTCCGGTATTTACCTCCGGCGCAGCGCACTGGATAACGGCTTTGACGAACGCGGACGGCAGCGCAGTCCCCTGCCTGTGCGCATCACCGGCGACCTGGCTGCGCTGGATAAGCTGCTCCAGCGTTCGGGCTGGCGCCGTGGAGCGGCCGGAGGTTCTGATGAACATCAGCATCTTCTCCTCGCGGACGGATTCAGTGCAGAGTGAAGGCAGGACGGAAAGCTGGCGAACTTCTCAGACTACAGTGAACCTCCGCGCCGGCTCAGGTTTCACGGCGGGCGATCGGTAAAAACACCCACGTAATCTGAATAATAAATCGTCTGATTTTACTCCCTGAACGGGGGAGCTGCCGGGCGGCACCCCACTTTTTCGGACGGCGGCCACGTGAGCGATGGCCCTGACAGGAACCACACTATGAACAGGCATGAAGTGACGTCTCAGCTGTTTCGCAGCGCGGGCTACGATCCGACCACCGGCGTGCTGGAACTGGAGTACCGGAACGGCGCGTGCCGGCGCTGGCTCGCGGTGCCGGCAAAGGTGTACCAGGCCT
>NZ_NHZE01000090.1:0-10935 GCF_002207995.1 Pantoea sp. VS1 | reverse complement strand
GTCGCGCACCATCTTCAGCGACACGGCCATGCAGTTTGCCTCACGCCCCGATCGCAGCATCGAGACGTTCCTGAAGACCTGCCTCTCGATCGACCTGAAAAGCCTGCGCGAGTTTCTCAAAAACACGCCGTCGGCCAACCTGGTCGAGGAGAAAATCGAGAAGACCGCCATCTCCATCCGCTCGGTGCTGACCAACTACGCCAAGTCGCTGCGCTACCTGCAGGGGCTGGATAAGGAGGGCAAGCCGGAGTTCAGTATCCGCGAGTGGATGACCGACGCGCAGTACGACAGCAGCTGGCTGTTTATCTCCACCACGGCCCGCCACCGTAAAGCGGTGCGCCCGCTGATATCCATGTGGCTGTCGCTGGCCACCCTGCTGCTGCAGAGCATGGGGGAGAACAGCGACCGACGCGTGTGGTTCGTCGGCGATGAGATTGCCAGCCTGCAGAAGATACCGGAGTTCAACGAAACGCTGGCCGAAGCGCGCAAGTTCGGCGGCTGCTTCGTGCTGGGCATCCAGAACATCCCGCAGCTGGTGCACATCTACGGCCGCGAGATGGCCAAAGCCATCTTTGACCTGCTCAACACCCGCGCCTACGGCCGCTCGCCGAGCGCCGAGGTGGCCAAAATGGTGGAGGAGGAGCTGGGTCACCAGCGCCGGCGCGAGGCGCGCGAGCAGAACAGCTACGGCCTCGACCAGATTCGCGACGGTATCTCCATCAGTAAGGACAAGGTCAACGAGCCCATCGTGGATTACGACCAGATCATGAAGATGCCGAATCTGCAGTTCTATGTGCGCCTGCCCGGCGAATACCCGGTGGTGAAGCTGAGCCTGAAGTACCGCAGACAGAAGAAATATCATCCGGCGCTGATGGAGCGCGACTTCCGTGACCGGCTGAGTCCCGAACTCGAGCGCATTATCGAAAACAACGAGCGCAGCGCCCGGGCAGCGGACATTGCGTTCCCGACCGGAGAGGAGTGGCTGGAAGGGGAGAACCGCGCTTCCGCGCCCGCACCGGTTAAACCTGCGGCTGCCTCGCCGTCCGCCGCGCCGGCAAAAGCTGACGTCCCCGTGACGACGCCGGAGCCGGCTACCGTGAGAGAGGTGAAGCCGTCTGTCGCACCAGGCCAGCCTGCAGTTCCCGCTACCGCTGCACCCGACATTACCGTACCGCCTGCATCAGGGGCAGTCAGTGAGACGCCGCCTGCTTCCAGCGTGCGTCCGTTCCCGCTGCGCGTGGTGCCGGCACCGGTGAACAAGGTGGTCGCAGAGCCACCGCCGGCAAATCCGCCCGCTTCTGATGCAACAGCCGAAACGCCAGTCTCCCGGCCGGTGCCGGTCACGGCGCCTTCCACCGCTGAAGTACTGCCGGTCGCTGCAATACGCCCCGTCATGAAGTCAAAACCAGCCGGTCCGAGCGCGCTCGAGATGCTGGCTCGCCGTAAGCACCGCGCAGGCGCACCGGAAGGCGGGGAAGGCGCCGCGGAGGAGGCCGCTCGGCAGGAGGGGGCGGCGCAGGGGGAAGCCCCGGAGCTGCACATGCAGATGGAGAAAGACGACGGGGGCCGGCTGACCGTGCGGCACATCAGCCCGCGTAAATCCGAACAGCAGCGTGAGGAGGAGCGCGCCGCACTGCACGGCGACGCCAACGAGCGCATGGCCGACGACGAAAAAAACATCCTGCGGCACCGCGACGACTACGCGGCGTACCAGGAGATGAGTGACAGCCTGGACCCGGGAGGATATGAACGATGATGACCGTTGCTCCGGTGGCCTCTGCCGCCGACGCTGCCGGCTACTACAGCAGCAAGGATAACTATTACTTTCTGGACGACATGCCCACCCAGTGGCTGGGCGAGGGCGCGCGGGAGCTGGGCCTTGAGGGGCCGGTTGACCTCGATACCTTCACGGGCATTCTGCACGGCAGCCTGCCGAACGGTGTGACGCTCGGTAAGGAGGTGCAGGGCGCGCACGTGCACCGCCCGGGCCACGACTTTACCTTTTCGGCGCCCAAAAGCGTCTCCATGCTCATTCTTGCCGGCGGCGACAAGCGCCTGCTGGAGGCGCATCACGACGCGGTAAAAGAAACGCTGGCCATCATGGAGCAGATGGTGAGCGCACGCGATACGAAAGAGGGCGTGACGCGGATCGTCACCAGCGGCAAGATGGTCGCCGCACTGTTTACGCACGACACCTCGCGCAACCTCGACCCGCAGATCCACACCCACGCGGTGGTGGCCAACGTCACGGAGCTGGACGGCAAGTGGAAGGCGCTGGCCACCGACGCCATTCACGGCGCCGGCTTTATTGAGACGGCCTACCGCAACCAGATAAGCTACGGCAAAATCTATCGTAACGTGCTCAAAGGTAAGGCTGAAGCTATCGGCTACGAGACGGTGCCTACGGGGGGGCGTCACGAGCTGTGGGAAATCAAAGGCTTTACGGATGCGGTGCTGGATGAGTTTTCCTCGCGTCACCGGGAGATCCACGCGCGCGCCGGTGAAGACGCCTCGCTGAAAAGCCGCGACGTGGCGGCGCTCGATACCCGCCAGCGCAAGCAGGATATCAGCCGCTACGGCGGGGAGGAGCCCGCGCCTGTCCGCCCGCAACATGAGCCGTCCCCGGCGAGGGATCTACCGGTTCAGGACCGCTCAGCAGCGGCAGCGGAGAAAGCGCCAGCGACCGCAGGGGAAGGGACCTCAGCGCCGTCCGTACAGGATAAAGCGATGCTAAACGCGAAGCCTGCATCGTCCGCTTCGCCGGCAATGCAGGATAACGAAGTGCCGATCGTGAAGCCCGAAACCGCTGACGGCCGTGCGCGCCTGCAGGAGCGCTGGCAGCGCCAGATGGACGACGTCGGTTTTGATATCGGCGCCGTCATCAGCGAGGCAAAGGTCCGCGAGGCGCAACTTCCCGCTGCAGGAGAAGCCAGTCCCGCCCTGACGGAAGCCATGGACGCGGTGCGCACCGCGATTTCGGTGCTGAGCGACAGCCGTACCCGTTTTACCTACGGCGATCTGCTGCTGACCGCCCACGAGGCGGGGGAGACGCAGCAGGCGCTGCCTGAGCTTCGCCGTGCCATCGACCAGGCCATCGGTGAAGATTTGCTGACGCCGCTGGACGGCGAAAAAGGCGTCTTCACCTCGCACATTCACCTGCTCGATGAGCTCTCCGTGCAGTCGATGACGGCGGACATCCTGAAAGAGAATAAGGTCGCGAACCTGCGCGTGTTTTCTAAAGCGCCGGCGCCGCATCTGGAAAAAGCGGCGCGCGCGCCGCTGGCTATCCTGAATGCGCCCGCTTCCCTGCAGCGGCTGCGTGAAACCACCGAGGCGCTGGTGACAATGTCACGTGAACAGGGCCGTGACGTGAAGGTGCTGACCAGCTCCGCGGAGCGCGCCCTGAGCCTGGGCAAATCCCCGCTGCTGAAGAACGACCTGCTGTCGCGCAGCCGCGTGCTGGACAGTACGTTCAGCCTCGGGGTGCAGAGCACGCTCATCGTCGAAGGGGCGGAAAAGCTCGGCCTCAAGGAGATGCTGGTGCTGACCGGCGAGGCGCGGGAAAAGAACGCGCAGCTGCTGTTTCTGGACAGCGCCGGCCGGCAGTCAAATGCAAACGCCCTCTCTGTACTGGCCTCAGCGGGCGCGGAGCGCCTGACGCTGACCACGCCGGCGCCGGAGATGTCCACACAGGTATTGAGCATTCAGGATAAGCGCGAGCGCTATCAGGTGCTGGCCGACCGCTACGCGGAACTCAGCGGAGGTGAGACCCCGGTCACCGCCGTGGTGGTGGGGGCCCGCGAGCAGCAGCAGCTCACCGGTGTCATCCGCGACGCGCTGCAGAATGCCGGCAAACTCGGGCGTGAGACGGCAGACGTCGAGGCGCGCACGCCGGTGTTTGTTACGGCAAAATCGCGCCGGCTGCCGGGCACGTACCGCCCGGGCATGGTGCTGGAAGACCGCACGGAGAAGGATGAAACGCGCCACTACGTTATCGACCGCGTGCATGCGGACACGCGCATGCTGTCCCTGATTGACGGGGACGGCGTGCTGTCCCGGGTGAAGATGTCGGCCCTGACCGGCGACTGGCGCCTGTTCACGCGCGAAACCCTCAGCGTGGCGCAGGGTGAGCAGCTGTTCGCGCTGGCGGCGGACAGGGAGGCGGGACTGAAAGCGCGCGATCGCCTGACGGTGACGTCGGTTGAAAACGGCGTGCTCACGGTGCAGCGGGAAGGCCACACGCGCCCGCTGCGGCTGCGTACCGACGCCCCTCTTTACGTCACTTATAACTACGTGAGCGCACCCGGCAGCCGTGACCGCGAGAGCGGCACGGTGCTGGCCTCGCTCGGCGCCCGCGACCTGTCCGCCAACGTGATGAACGCGCTGGCGCAGTCCGGAAGCCAGGCCGAAATCTTTACCGGCGAGGCGCTGGGCCGCGCGGAAGAAAAACTCGGGCGCCTGCGCGACAACCGCACGCCGCTGGAGCTGGTCCGCCAGCTCGGCGGGAGCGGGGAAGCCGGTGAGGCGATGAGCGCGCTGAAGGCCGGGGTGCAGAACGACGCGCAGAAGGCGGTGTCGCGCGCGGTGGCCAACATGCGCGAGGTGGCGTTTCCGTTTGCGCAGCTTACCGAAAAGGCGGCGGAGTTTCTCGGCAGCCTGGAGGGGATCCGCGGCGAAATCACCCGGCTGGAGCAGGCGGGCGACCTGATTAAGGTGCCGTACGGCGGCGAGGTGCGCTACGTGGCCCGCGCCACCTGGGAAATGGAGAAGGCCATCATCCGTGAGGTCGAGGCGGGTAAAAACACGCAGACGCCGCTGCTGGCAGACCCTTCCGCCGTGCTGTCTGCCAGCCTCACCGCCGGCCAGCGCGCGGCTTCCGGACTGATCCTGCAGAGCACCGACCGCTTTACGGCGGTGCAGGGGTACGCGGGGGTGGGGAAAACCACCCAGTTTGACGCCGTGAAGACCGCCATCGACACGCTGCCGGAGAGCGTGCGGCCGGCCGTTATCGGGCTGGGGCCGACGCACCGCGCGGTCAAAGAGATGCGCAGCATCGGCATCGGGGGCCAGACCATGAAGTCCTTCCTCGTTGACTGGCAGCAGCGCACCGCCGCGGGCGAAAAGGTCAGCTACGCGAACACGCTGTTCCTGATTGACGAAGCCTCCATGCTCGGTAACCAGGACACGGCGGAGGCGCTGCGCGCCATCGCGGCGGGCAACGGTCGGGCGGTGATGGTGGGCGACGTCGCCCAGCTCGAGTCGCCGGAAAGCGGCGCCCCGTTCCGCCTGCTGCAGGAGCGCAGCCCGATCGACGTGGCGGTAATGAAGGAGATCAAGCGCCAGCTCAGCGACGACCTGCGCGGCGCGGTGTACAGCGTCATTGAAAACAAGGCCGCCGCGGCGCTGGAGAAAATTGACCGCGTGTCGCCGTCAGTGGTGCCGCGACAGGCGGGCGGTCAGGCCCCGGCGCGGTCGGTGACAGAAGTTCCGCCGCCGCCGAAGGATGAGAACGGCCGTGAGCTGCCCGGCCCCGACGGCGGCAGGGCGCCCGGTGTCATTGATTTTATCGTCAGCGACTACATGAGCCGCACGCCCGCCGCGCGGGCGGAGACGCTTATTGTGGTGTCGCTCAATGACGACCGGCGGGCGGTGAACGCCGGCATTCATGAGGCTATGGTGCAGGCCGGTGAGCTGGGTGCAAAACCGGTCACGGTACCGGTGCTGGAGCGCATCAGCGGCGGACGCCACGACTTTAACCGCATTGAGGCGTGGCAGGCCGGGCAGGTGGTGCTGAGCGGCGACCGGTACCTGAGCGTCACCGGCGTGGACCGCGGCACGCAGAACGTGCTGCTGCGGGACGAGGACGGGCGGATGCGCTACTACTCGCCGGCCGAGCTGAACGCCACTGAAATCGAGGTGTTCCGGAAGGAAACGCTGGAGCTGCGCACCGGCGACAGCATCCGGATGAACAAGACCCAGCGGCAGGCGGGCCACGCGGCGCACGACCAGTACCGGGTGGCGGCGCTGCGCGAAAACGGTGAGGTGGTGCTGCAGGGGGCGGCGGGAGAAAAGGTGATATCGCCGGGCGTCACGCAGGCGGATCGCCACATTGACTACGCGTGGGCCGTGACCGGGCACGGCGCGCAGGCGGCGAGCAGCCGCTTTGTCATCGCGCTGGAAAGTGCCACCGGCCGGCGCGGCATCATGAGCGGCATGCGCGCGTTTTACATCAGCCTGTCGAGGGCAAAAGAGCACGTGCAGGTTTACACCGACAACGTCCAGCGCTGGAAGGAGGCCCTGGTCCGGGAAGAAAAAGGGTTCAAAACGGCCCACGACGCGCTGTCGCCGGAGGCGGAGCGTAAACAGGCCCGGGCCATCTGGGCGATGGGGCAGCCGGTGGGGAAAACCGCCATCGGCCGCGCGTTTCTCAACGGCAACGGGCTGAGCGGCGCGCCGGTGACGGCGCGTATCATCCCGCCGACGCGAAAATATCCGGAACCGCACCTGGCACTGCCGGCATGGGACGCCAACGGCAAAACCGCCGGCGTCACGCTGGTTCCGCTGCATCACGAAAAGGGCACCATCACACCGGGTCCTGTGCGCCAGCTGGTCACGGAGGGCGCGCAGGCGGCCATGCTGCAGAAGAGCCGCAGCGGTGAGGTGCTGCTGGTCACCGACCTCGCGCAGGGCCTGACGGCCGCGCGCGAAAAGCCGGAGGCGGGAGTTCTGCTCGTACACGGTGCGCAGCCACCGTCTGCGCAGCTGCTGAAGGTGGCAGGGGGCCGTTATGAGCTGATGAGTCGTCCTGATGCGACGATGCTGAACCTCATCCGGGCTGAACTTCAGGAAATGCTGAAGGTGGTGCCGCCCACAGAGTTATACCGTGATGAGCGTCAGCAGCTGCGCGCCGCCCTGGCAGCTCTGGAGAAAAACACGGTTCTGCCCTCTGTGAAAGCTGACGAAAAAGCCGCCTCAGATTTAACTCCAGAAGGCCTGAAAAAGTCCGTGCAGAATGTGGCCACGGCGCGAGACCCGGTAAAACTTCCTCAGGAAGAAAGCGTCATGGAAAAAATAACCCTGTCATCTGCGCTGGCCGTCCGTATCAGTGAGCTGATGAAGCAGAAGCTGCCTCAGCTGCCGGGTGAACCTGTCCGGGATTACGCGGCGCTGATAAGGCAGGCTTCCGGTGCGCTATCTGAGACCACCTCCGCACCGGGTGACGCAGCCCTGCGGGCAGTGCTGAGCGCGCTTTCAGGTTCAGGGCTGCCTGCCGGAATACAGGTTCCCGTATCAGCTGAACAGGAAGGTGTGGTCAGTGCGACAGTCGTCCGTCAGGTCCGGGAAGAGCTGGACAGAGCATCGCCTGCCAGCCGGGACAGACAGCCTGCTGTTACGCCTGCAGTCCTGACGAATACTGCCCGGGAGCTTGAGCGCCAGACGCAACTGAGCCTGCCGCCGGAACCCCGCGGGCGGGAGCCGGACAGGGAGCTGCCGGCACCAGAAATCACCCGTCATATCCAGAAAGAACGTTGATTACTGCGGCCCGCCCTGTGTGGCCGCCTTACCTTCCGCCTGCCCCGCGCAGGCCTGTGAGAGAAATTATGAGACCACTCCTGAAACTGGCCGCCATTGCGCTGGCCATGAGCACCGCTTTGCCCTCAACACCATCGAATGCGGCTGAGGCTGCAGACTTTACCCCCGCGCAGCAGGCCCGCATTGGTGAAATTGCAGCTGACTACCTGGTGGCGCATCCCGACGTGCTCATTGAGGTGAGCAAAAAGCTGCAGGCGCGCCAGCAGGCGATGCAGCAGCAGGCTTACGTGCAGTCAGTGCTGAAGGCCCACCGTCTGCTGATGCAGCTCGGCGGCGTGCCGGTTAAGGGGCCGGCGAATTCGAAGGTCATCGTTACGGAGTTCTTTGACTACGAATGCATCGCCTGCAGCATGATGGCGCCGGTGATGGAAAAGGTGATGGCCGCCAACGCCGGCGTACGCTTTGCCTTCCGCGACTGGACCATCTTTGCCGCACGCTATCCGGAATCGCGGCTTGCCTCGCACCGCGGGCTGGGTATTTACCGCAGGCAGGGCGCGGAGGCCTACATGACCTTCCACAACGGGATTTACCGGACCGGTCACAACGAGGGGAAACTCACGGCAGAGGATATTGAAAAGGTGGCCACGGCCGCCGGCGCAGGTACGGCTTCCGGTGATGACAGTGCTGCCTCCGACAGGCTCATTGAAAACAACGACGCGCTGGCTGAGATGCTGGGACTGACGGGCACGCCGGGCATTATCGTCATGCCGGCAGAGAATGCCACGGCAGACAACACCACCGTCATCCCGGGCGTCGTCAGTGAAGACGTCCTGCAGCAGGCCATCGTCCGCGCAGGCGGAAGCTAAAAAAAGCCCGGTGCAGAACCGGGCAACCAGCAGCGCTGGCATTATCAGAATGGTTTCACTGCCGGCGCGTGAGGGGGTATCGGCCATCCCGCCAGAACCTTTACCCCCTGACGGCCACGTCGTTCAGGCTGTTCGTTCCTCGCACCGCTGCGGTACGCCTCAGCCTGACCGCCCTGCCCGTCGCCTGAATGGCGATCGTCCGTGATCGTTTCGCTGAATAAGTACGGGCTCGTTCAATTACACCCGCAGCGCGGCGGAATCGAACTCCGGGAACGCGCTGGTTGTGCGCGGCGTACCGGCACTGACGCAGACCTACCTGGCGCACTGGCAGTCACGATGGGACGGTGGTAAAGACTGGCAATCATCTTACTGACCAGCAGAAATAAGATTTTCTTCGCTTCCAGGCGAGATACGCGCCAACGTATCTCACACCTCTGCACAAAGTTAAGTCGCTGATTTAAGAGATCTGTAGTATTCTCTGCCAAATTCTCTCTGAATTTAGTGGAGGAGGCAGAGATGTCGCAGTCAGTTAACGCAGTCACTTCCTCGTCAGGATCTAAACGCCCTTATCGTAAAGGTAACCCTTTAAGCGCGTCTGAAAAGCAGCAGGCAGCTGTGGCCAGAAAAAAGCTGACGCACAAAGAGCTCAAGATCTTCGTGCGAAATCCGATTAAAGACAGGCTTTTGATTGAATGTGAAAAGGAAGGCGTAACTCAGGCTGAGTACATCGAGCGTCTTTTACAAAAAGCGTTTAATGACAACGATGAATAGGTAATGGTATTACTTTCTTGTCGTATGTCAGTTGAAGTGATAGATTGCAAACCGTAAAGAATTCTGGCGGGCCACGCCGAAAGGTGGCAGAGGACTGGTGCTGACTGATTAGTTAAGGCCAGAAAAAACGAAACCCCGATAATCTTCCTCAGTTTGGCGACTCAGGAGAAGACTAACGGGGCCCACTTATTCTGCATAGAAGCTGTTGCTCTATGCGGGGAGTATAGTTTCATGCCCGGAAAACTGCAATACCTTCTGAGCCTGCTCCTTCTGTGCAACATAAGCGCAGGAAGGCGTGGCTGAGCAACTTACTGAAAGCACGTCATTTTACCGGCAGGTAAAGAATCCGAATCCGAAGTTCATACCGCAAAAAGGCAAAGATACGCTGCCGTTCTGCGAAAAAATCCGTGAAAAGGCGGCCGGCTTTACGCGTCGCATGGAGTTCCAGACGCTCGTTGCGATGTCGATCGCCCGGGGTGAGCGCAAACGCCGCCCGCCGGAACTGCGCATGCGTGCTCTGGAAGCCTCGCTGCAGGCGCTTTGCCACTACTTCAATCCGCTGGCCAACCGCGTGGGTGCCTCGCTCACGACCATGAGCATCCGCTGCGGGCTGGCCACCGAGAAGAAACGTCTTTCGATCACCCGGTTTACCGGCGCAGTGCAGTTCATGGCCCAGCTAAAACTCCTCACCTACAACACCGAATATGATAAAGAAATCGGCTGCAATATTCCGACCGACATCACTTTTACACCGCTGATGTGGCAGGTGCTGGACGTCTCCGAGGAAGCGGTCGCCGCTGCCCGCCGCAGCCGCATCGAGTGGGAAAACCGTCAGCGCGAGAAGAAAGGTCTGCCGCGCGCCGGCGCCGACGAACTTATCAGTGCCGCCTGGGCGTTTGTGCGCGAACGCTTCCGCGAATACCAGAAGTCGCGCCGTGAACACGGCATGAAGCGTCATCGCGCCCGGAAGGATGCGCCACGTACCCGCAAAGATATCGAGCAGCTGGTTCGCCTGCAGATCCAGAAAGAAATCCGTAACGGCCGCTTTTTTGGCGGGCTCGATGCGGTTCGCGCGGAGATAGATCGCCGCGTTACGGAACGCATGAAGCTCTCGCGTGGCCATTATGCGAGGCTGTCTGACGATCTGCTGGTCACAACCTGACGGCTGCTGATACCCGGCTGAATCATCTGGCGCATAGCGTCGGCTTTGCTCTGCCTGAAATCCGGCCTTTCTGGCCATCCTGACCACCTTCCTGTCCCTTTTACAACTATCCGGTTCGCGCCGGAGGCCTTCGCACGCCTGTTGAAAAAAGCTGAGTAAATATTGTCCAAATCAGTCGCTTACACTGCGCACTTTTCTGCGACCAGGCGCACAGAAAACCCCCCGTTCCGCTGACCTTCATCGTGAGACCGTGTAATCCTGAGTTATCCACATTAACCACGAGAGGCTTGTACAATTATCTACTGCCCGGTAAGGCTTTTAACCACGAATCGAAATTTTCACAAACCGCGATGATCCTTTTAAAAAACCGATCTCCTTTCTTTTAAAAAAAAGTTATTACTTACTTTTAAATATAAAACCTATTCAGCACCCGTCCTGTGGACAGGTGAAAAAGGCCTTCGCTCGCAGCGGCCGTAAACGTCCACGCCGCTCAGAATCTGAAGTACCTCCCGCTAACGCGGGCCCCGGACAGTGCGGTTAGTTACAACAAACAGAAAGTTCACTGTGGTCAGCAGATTCTGAACCATTGTGCCCCTCTCAGCC